>NZ_JBGLYN010000064.1:0-39049 GCF_047304045.1 Variovorax sp. Varisp85 | reverse complement strand
CAGCGACGTCCTCGAGCGGCTGCCCACGCAGCCGGCCAGTCGCGTCGGAGATTTGCTGCCGCATCGCTGGCAGCCAATCGAAGTGCGCTGATCGAAGGACCGACGTCAAGACGGGATCACCGCGCGCTTACTTAACTCGGGCTATACCAACAGGCTTTCCGGCCCGGCATCTCTATCGCGGGAGGTGACTTGGATCTGCCAAGGCGGAATGACCCCGAAAGACTCCACGTCTCCCTTGGCAATCCGCCCCGCGCGCGTCGCAGCCCAAGTAGCGTCGACGAGTCTGCAGCCTTGGGCTCGCAAGCGATTGCTCAGCATCTGTTCGTTGAAGATCGCCAGCGTCTTGCTTTCGAAAAAGGGAAGCGTGTCGATGTCGAGCTTGAAGCGAGAATGCCATTCAACGCCTTGCTCGGTCCCGTCGCCAGTGAGCCATCCTAGGATGTTGCGCCGGTATCCACCTGAGATTGGAGCATTCTCTTTGAAGGGACTTCGAGGATCCCTTGAGAAAAAATCGACTCCGCTCGTCACGCTCACGAACGAGCCGAGAATTTTGACTTCCGTGGGGGAGAGAAAGACGAAGGAGGTCCTCACCCACGACTGACATCCGACTCCAAGAAGGTCGACAGGCTCGTTGTAATAGTCGATGTGGCCTATGGCCACGCCACGCCCAGCCAACAAGTCCAGCATGCGCCCGTCGAAGCGTTCGAGATAAGCGACATAGAGTTGCTTGAAGGCAGACGTCGCCAAGTGAACAAAGTCATAGGCGTGCAATCGCGATCCCAAATAGGCCACGCCACTGTCCCATGCCGAAAACTCCCATGCCGCATTCGAGCCGCCGATCAAGGTCACACCAGGCTGAAGCGCTTCTTCATGCCCGGGCGGCAACGTATTGTCGACAATGACGCAATCGTGCACCACATCCGGCAGTTGGCGCGCGAAGAGTGCCTGGATATCTTCCAGAGCATTCGGGTACTTGCCGGTCCCGTGCCGAACGAGCAAGGTGACGATTTTCAGTTTTTTCTTATTCATAGCTTGGCCAGTTTCAGTACCTCTTCACGGTCTAGCCAATCCGAGATATCGGATCGCTCCACGCAATGCTCGACGAAGGCCATCGATGAGGTAGCGCACGTGCGCCAGCTTGGCGAGTCCTGAGCATCCACCAAGGCCGTGGAGGCGGGTAGCACGGCAACAGGTAGGTCGGCCAGCACCCGACCCAGACTTTCGACCAACGACACCGTGTCGTCGAATTCGATCATGCGACCGGACAAGCTCGAGTGCGCACTGATTTCATCCCACAACGCAGATTTTCTGACCAGCACCGGTCGCCCGTAGGCAAGGCTCTCCACCACCGGCAAGCCGAAGCCTTCATAGTAGGACGGAAAAACAATCGCCTTTGCTGTTGCAATCAATCGATGGATTTCTTCGTCGGATGCCTGCCCGCTTGCGATGGCTTTGACACGTGGCATTTCGCTTGCCACAGTTCCCAGCACAACGAACTGCTGCAATGGAAATGCGTCCGAAAGATTTTGTAAGGTGGGTGCGAGATCCTTATGCTCGTATGCGTTGCCGAACAGCAGCACGAAATCGCTGGAAGGGAGGCCGCGATATTCGGGAGTCACATGATCCTCAGCGTCCAGACTGAGATGTATCACCCGCTCTTGCACGAGGCCTTTCACCGGGAATCTCTGCCGGAAGCGGTCCTGGGTGAAAGAGGAGATATAGGCCAGCCCATCAGCGTGCGCGGCAACAAACTTCCAAGTCGATTCCACTCGCTCGTCCACCGGGTAAAGAATGTCCCATGCGATGGTGTCCAGGATATTGAAGATGAGGACCAATGCGCTCCGGTGCAGTTCAGCAACGACTTCAACTGACCAGGGTTGATTCGGCATCAGCGCCGCGGCATAGGGCCCCGAAATTTCGCCATGCACATGTGTGAACATGGGGTAGCGCTGTGCAAGTCCATGAAACTTTGCCGCCGCTGCCCCGCTCTGAACATCGATATGCCATTGCGCATCCTTCAGGGACGCCAATCCGTCGAGCAAGCCGATCATCGCCTGCGAGGTGCCGTTGTAGATGGGCGCCATGCCACGGCAATCGAGCAGCAACCGACGTGGTTTGCTTCTGCCTGGATGAGCCGCAGTCAGCAACCACTCAAGCCTGAATGGCAGACGGCGGCTGTTCTCCATGTTGGCTCTGGCATGGTCTGGATACATCTCCAGCAATCGAGTCATTGCAGCGGGAGCCAGGGCAAGATAGGCCGCCGCCTGATCTCGCTGAACGCTTGTCGAACGCGATGCCGACACGTCGGCAGGCAACGAGACCACTGCGCGATTCGACACCACGTTGCGGAAGCCGCGGCGCCTCGCCATGCACAAGCCCAGTGCCAACGCGCCACGAACACTGTCGAGCGGGCGCGATGCCCCCATTGCCGCTACGACTTCGCGCCGCAACAAGGTACACGATGACAGCAGTTCGGCAGTGATCACAGTTTCCGGCAACAGGGACAGTGCTTCGCGGGAGGTAAAAGCCGGCTCCCCCAAAGAATGCAATGAAGGAAAGGGGCAGATCTCATCCGTCAACGCATTGGCGAAACGCGGCTGCGCGCTGCCAAAGAGCGGATCCTTGTAGAGCGCCTGCCACAAGGGCAGCAGAACCTCATTGGCGGGCAGGAGCAAGCCCATAATGACAAGCAGTCCTCGCTTCCTCATGGCCGCTTCCTCGACCGCGCGATCAAAGGTGAGCGCGCCCTGATTACCAGCCGCGAGATGCCGCCCCCAATCATTGCCAGTTGGCAATTCCACTCCCTTCGGGAGTGCGATATTTATTCGTCCACCGACATTGCCGAAGCCGCAGTACTGGAGCAATCTCCGGGCATGCTGCATGACCTTCGCCTGATCCATCGCCAATTCATCGGACAGGTCTACGAACAGATCGTACGAACCGAATGACAAGCGATCGGAATGCTCGGTCTGAGGCGACGAAGACTTAGTTGTCATTGAGGGCCCTGGCGAGTTGCGCATAAATAGCTTGGGGAGAGAAATCATGAGCAAGTGCCACACCGAGCTGCGTCAACGCTTCAGCGCTCGGCCGCTCGTCCAGCACGCGCGAAACCTGCCGTGCAAAGTCAAACCAGTCGGTTGCCACATGCAGCAGAGGCCTCGCTGCATCCCCCAGTCCATCAACACCCGCGGGAAAAGTGACCACAGGTCGAAGCTGGCAAAGCGCTTCAACCGTCTTGATCTTGAGCCCGGTTCCTGCCACCGTGGGATTGATCACCACGGCAGCTTGAGCATAGGCCGCATCCAGATCGCCCAGACGCCCGAGAATCTTTACCCCGTCAGGTACAACTGCCACTGCGCGGCCCACGTCACCGACCACGTGCAGTTCAGCCGCAGGCTGGTGCTTGCGAATGATGGGCCAGGAAAATCGCAAGAAATCCTTCAAACCCTTGTTGTTCATCGGATTGTTCGATGCGACAAGTAGGATGGTGGATTCCGATGGCAGTTCTTCGACTTGTGTTTTGACAGAGAAATCCACGCCCACGTTGATCACAGACCGATCGGGCGCCATACTTGAAAGTTGACGAGTCTCTTCCGGCTGAATGCCTATGACAATATCAGCCCGGTTTACCAGTTCTGCTTCCTCCTCTTCTGACAGCAGAAAGACGTCCTTGATACCGAACTGCGCAACCTTGCTGGCTTTGGTTGAAAAAACATCGTGTGTATCTACAGCCTTGGTCAGATCGCCCCGAAGCAGCGAAAAGCCTCTCGTCATGAACACGTATTCGGCCAGCAGCAGATCGAAGTGGCAGTTCTCGTCGAGTTTGCGCATGAGTTCGATCAGAAAATCCGGAGAAAAGACACGCAGGGTCTCAATGAGTTCCGTACGCCCAAAGCTGGTCTCCCGATCAGTCAACAGCGAGTCAAGATTTCTAGGCGAATAACCGCTCAGGCCTTTGAGGACAGGTGCGTCCTTCGCAAGATTGTGATGAATCACACCATCGCGATCGCACACCATCAGTTGGGGATACACCGCCGCGGCCGCGGAAATTTGCGCCTTGGAGAGCGGTTCCCCGGGCAGTGGGCACACTATCAGCAAGATCTCCCATCCTTCTGACCCCAGCCACTTGAGCATCTGGTGAATGCGATATTCGTTGCCAGCGCGCGGCGGAAACGGCAGAACGTGGCTGACGCACATCAATCGCCTGGGCGCATCTTGGCCCGTTGGCCTCAGCTGAAAAGCAGAGTTCGTCGTGGCCGCCTCGATGGTCCGCAATTTGAACGAGCGTACCGGCTTGGTGGGAGGAATTTTTTTGGGTGCATCAGTTCCCGACGGCCCCTCAGCGAGCAAAGGCCGCGATGGCAGTTCGTCCGCAGCTACGCGCCAATCAAACCTGACAATGCGCATCACGCCTTTTTTCAACCGTGGATGTCTGGCGAGGAATGCCTTCAGATTTCGGATCAGGCGCGGGTAGCGCGTTGCAACTCGCCGCAAAGGGCCTGTGATTCGCCAGCTCATTGACGACAAGGTTGCCTGAAGACGCCCATCAAGAGAGAGGTAAGCCTGCTCCGCTTTCTCCAATCGGTTGATCAAATCCATTTCACGTTGCTGGGCGAACCGGAGAGCGTTCGCATTTTTTTGATTCTCCTTATCAAGCAGTTCTTGTGCTTCCGCGGCGGCATTGAGCCGAGCTCGAGCATCCCGCTCGCGTTCCTGTGCCTCACGATCTCGCTCCAGCGCTTCATGCCGGATTTGCTCGACCGCTGCGCGTACGTCTCGGAGTGTGAGCCTCAACAAAGCCAAGGCGTTGCCCTGATCATCGGCTGACGGTTTCAATGGAGCAGGCGACTCAGCATGAAACGCGATGTGCGTCGTGCTCGCCGAGCCAAGGCGCGAGCCTCGAGAAGCCGTTGATTGCAGCGAAAACTCTTCGCGGTACTCACTCTCCAGACGGGCACATATCAGTCGGAAAGCTTCTTCTCCGTCAAGTCCCTCTTCTTCTTCCCAAGTCTTGAGCCGGTCAATGATGTTGTAGACCGCCCGCAGGATCGCTACGGCCACGGGATAGCCACTCGCCTCCCCAGACTTGGTTGCGGACAGATGCAGGTCAATTTGCCCGTGCGCAAATGCAGCGAGATCATCTCCTGCATGCGCAACGCGGACACGGTCGGGATTGGACGTGTAGCGGTTAGTCTTCTCAATCCACTGAGCAACATCCGTGTGCGAGAGATGGTGAATGCACGCGCCATCTTCAAAAGGAACAACAAATGCGTCCTTCTCTTCGAACTGCGCACCGCCATGCACTGTCTGGGTGAAGGAGATCTTGTCCCGATTGAAGAATCTCGGTTGATACTCAGGCCAGTAGTAGGCGCGCTCATCATGCACTCCGAGGATGTAGTGTCGCTGAGGAAGCAGATAGACGCCGGCACGCGGAGCGAGCAATTCCCGCCGGATGAAGCGGGTTGCTTCAACGCTCAGACACTCATCGTCGTCCATGCACACGATCCATGGATGCGTGCAGTGGGTGATTGCAAAAGCCTTGGTCTGCTCGACGACGGGGGACCAAGGGACAACGACGACTCGATCCGCAATTTCCGCCGCGATTTCTGCCGTTCCATCTGTGGAGGATTTGTCGACAACAATCAGCTCATCCACGAATGAGAGCGCTTTAAGGCAAGTTCCTATTAAGTTAACCCGGTTGTACGAAATGACCAGCCCGCTCACCTTGTTCGTGGAGTTGCTTTCGGCGACCGCCATACCGTCACCTAATATATTTGCCATTGGATGTTGCGCCTTGCACTTTATGTCTATCGGAGAAAAGCCATCGGAATCCGGTTCGACAGTTGCCTTCGATCAACAATTCTCCTAGATAAGTTCGTGCGGCCAGGTGCGCTTCCACGTCCTAATGGGATCATGGAAACAGGTCCGCCTTGCCCAGCGAAGACCCCGCCGCATCCTTTGCCGACAACTGCGGCGACATTCCAATTTCGGGCCAGGCGATGCCCAGTGCTGCATCGTTCCAAGCAATACACCGCTCGTGCGCCGGTGCATAGTAGTCCGTCGTCTTGTAAAGAAACTCGGCCGTCTCGCTCAGTACTAGAAAGGCGTGCGCGAATCCGGCCGGCACCCACAGTTGCTTGTGGTTGTTCTCGCTCAATTCGACACCGACCCATTTGCCAAAGGTCGGCGAAGACTTGCGGATGTCGACTGCCACATCGAACACCGCCCCTTTTACAACGCGCACCAGCTTCCCTTGCGGCTGTTGAAGCTGGTAATGCAGGCCTCTCAGAACCCCCTTGACCGAGCGCGAATGATTGTCCTGGACGAAGTCGACATGTTTGCCGACGATTTGATCGAATGCTTTTTGATTGAAGCTCTCGAAGAAAAATCCTCGTGCGTCACCAAACACCTTGGGTTCAATCACGAGCACGTCGGGAATTTCGGTCGGTGTGGCTTTCAAGAGCGCACCTCTTCGCTCAACAGGTGCTTCAAATATTTGCCATACCCGCTCTTCTCGAGAGGAGAGGCAAGCTTCGCAAGCTGCTCGGTCGTGATGAAACCATTGCGCCAAGCGATCTCTTCGGGGCAGGCGATCTTCAGCCCTTGACGGTGCTCGAGTGTCGCGATGAACTGCCCAGCCTCGAGCAAACTGTCATGGGTACCGGTGTCCAACCATGCATAGCCGCGCTGCATGATTTGTACATTGAGCTGACCGAGACCGAGATAGGCCTGATTGACGGCGGTGATCTCAAGCTCGCCACGCGCGCTCGGTTTGACGGCCTTGGCGATATCGACGACCTGGTTGTCGTAGAAGTACAACCCGGTTACCGCATAACTGCTCTTCGGCTCCAGCGGCTTTTCCTCGATGCTGCTGGCTCTGCCCTCGGCGTCGAACGCGACCACGCCGTAGCGCTCAGGATCATGCACGTGATAGGCGAACACGGTGGCGCCCGACTGCTTCGCATCCGCGCCAGCGAGCAGGTGCGCAAAGTCGTGACCATAGAAGAGGTTGTCCCCAAGCACCAGCGCACTTGGGTCATTGCCCACGAACTTGTCGCCAATGATGAACGCCTGCGCCAATCCGTCAGGGCTGGCCTGCACCGCATACTGCAGATTGATCCCCCACTGGCTCCCATCCCCCAGCAACTGCTGGAACCGCGGCGTGTCCTGCGGCGTGCTGATGATCAGGATGTCGCGCATACCGCCGAGCATCAACGTGCTCAGGGGGTAGTAGATCATCGGCTTGTCGTACACCGGCAGGAGCTGCTTGCTCATGGCCAATGTGGCCGGATGCAGGCGAGTGCCCGAACCACCGGCCAGGATGATGCCTTTGCGTTGCGTCGTCTTGGTCATGTACTTTTTCTCGTGAAGATTCAAAGGATTTCGCGCAGCATGCGCGCGACGCCTTCCTGCCAGGGCGGCAGGCGCAAGCCGAAAGTGGCCTGCAGCTTGGAGGTGTCGAGCCGGGAGTTGTGCGGGCGCTTCGCCGGAGTCGGGAAGGCGCTGGTGGGCACCGCCTCGACAGCCTGCGGGCCGGCCTTGAGTTCGACGCCGGCCTGCTGCGCCAGTTCGAGCACGAAACGCGCGTAGCCGTGCCACGTCGTCTCGCCACCGGCAATCGCGTGATAGAGACCCGCCTTCGCCGGATCCTGCAGCGTGGCTCGAATGGCATGCGCCGTCACGTCGGCCAGCAACTCGGCCCCGGTCGGCGCACCGAACTGGTCGTCGATGACGGTCAGCTTCTCGCGTTCCTTCGCCAGCCGCAGCATGGTCTTGGCGAAGTTGCCGCCGCGCGCCGCGTACACCCAGCTCGTGCGAAAGATCAGATGGTTTGGGCAGTTCTGCGCCACCAGTTGCTCGCCTTCGAGCTTGGTCTGTCCGTACACGCTGAGCGGGCCGGTCGCGTCGCCTTCTTTCCAGGGCTTGATGCCGCTGCCGTCGAAGACGTAGTCGGTCGAGTAGTGCACCATCAGCGCCCCGATCTGCCGGGCCGCCTCGGCCACGACACCCGGCGAGGTGGCGTTGAGCTTGCGTGCGAAATCGGGCTCGCTCTCGGCCTTGTCGACCGCCGTGTGCGCCGCGGCATTGACGATCACGTCGGGGCGAACCTTCAGCACCGTCTCGGCCAGTTGCTCGGGGCGGCTGAAGTCAGCGTTGAAATCGGTGCTGTCGAAATCGAGCGCGACCAGCTCACCCAGCGGCGCAAGGCTGCGCTGCAGTTCCCAGCCGACCTGCCCGCCCTTGCCAAGCAGCAGCAACTTCATGCCGCGGCCTTCGCGTCGTATTGCTTCTCGACCCACTCGCGGTAGGCGCCGCTTTGCACGTTGCGCACCCATTCGCTGTTCGCGAGATACCACTCAACGGTCTTGCGGATGCCGGTGTCGAAGGTTTCGGCGGGCTTCCAGCCGAGTTCGCGTTCCAGCTTGCGCGCGTCGATGGCGTAGCGGCGGTCATGGCCCGGGCGGTCGGTGACGTAGGTGATCTGCTCCTTGTACGGCTTGCCGTCCGCGCGCGGGCGCAGCTCGTCGAGCAGCGCACACACGGTGTTGACGATCTCGATGTTGGGCTTCTCGTTCCAGCCGCCGACGTTGTAGGTCTCGCCCAGCTTGCCGGCCTCGAGCACGCGGCGGATGGCGCTGCAGTGATCCTTCACGTAGAGCCAGTCGCGCACCTGCATGCCGTCGCCGTACACGGGCAGGCTCTTGCCGGCCAGCGCGTTGACGATCATCAGCGGGATCAGCTTCTCGGGAAAATGGAACGGGCCGTAGTTGTTCGAGCAGTTGGTGGTGACCACCGGCAGGCCGTAGGTGTGGTGCCAGGCGCGCACGAGGTGATCGCTGGCGGCCTTGCTGGCCGAGTAAGGGCTGTTGGGCTCGTATTTGTTTTCTTCGGTGAAGGCCGGATCGGTCTTGGAGAGCGAGCCGTAGACCTCGTCGGTCGACACGTGCAGGAAGCGGAAGGCGGCTTTCTGCTCGGCCGGCAGTGCGCTCCAGAAGCCGCGTACGGATTCGAGCAGGCGGAAGGTGCCGAGGACATTGGTCTGCACGAAGTCTTCAGGGCCGTGGATGGAACGGTCCACATGCGATTCGGCCGCAAAGTTCACCACGGCGCGAGGCTTGTGTTCGGCCAGCAGGCGGTCGAGCAGCGCGCTGTCGCCGATGTCGCCCTGCACGAAGACGTGCTTCGGGTTGTCCTTGAGCGATGCGAGCGTCTCGAGATTGCCTGCGTAGGTCAGCTTGTCGAGGTTCACGACCGGCTCGTCGCTGTTGGCGATCCAGTCGAGTACGAAATTGGCGCCGATGAAGCCGGCGCCGCCGGTTACCAGGATCATGGGGTCCCCTGAATGTTTGTGAGAAGTTCGGTGCGGCAGATTAACAAATGATTATCCCATCGCTCATATGGGCAAAAGTCACAGGTCGGTAGTCGCAGGAACCCCGCCTACAATCGCCCCACTGCAGGAGAGCGGGCCACCCAGGTGGCCCTACCGAAGGCGCAAACTCCCATAAACGCTCAGGTCGGCCCGAACAAGGGGTCTGTACTGCACCAACTGAAACGCCGTCTGGAGAGCCGCCACGCCATGTGGCGCACCGAAGGAGCAAACCCTCTGCGGGCGCAGCGGGTGAATCTCTCAGGTACCAAGGACAGGGGGAGCGGCAACTTGGACGGCGGTCGTCCGGTTGCTTGCTATTGATTCAATAGCACACCACGTCCGCCGTTCAAGCGCTGCAACCTCAAAGGTACTTGAAATGCGCGTGATCGTTCTTGGCGCCGGCCTGCTCGGCGTGACCTCGGCTTACTACCTCCAGCAACTCGGCCACGAAGTGACCGTGATCGACCGGCAGGCCACCCCGGCCGCCGAAACCAGCTTCGCCAACGGCGGGCAGATCTCGGTCAGCCATGCCGAACCCTGGGCCAATCCCAGCGCGCCGCTGAAGGTGCTGCAGTGGCTGGGCAAGGAAGACGCCCCGCTGCTCTTCCGCATCCGCGCCGACATGCGCCAGTGGCTCTGGGGCCTGCAGTTCCTGCGCGAATGCACGCCGGCGCGCACCCGCCACAACATCGAGCAGATCGTGCGTCTTGGTACATACAGCCGCTCGATGTTGCAACAGTTGCGCCGCGACACCGGCCTGAACTACGACCAGCGCACGCAGGGCATCCTGCACTTCTACACGACGCAGAAAGAGTTCGACGGCGCCCTCGCGCCCGCCGAGCAGATGCGCGCCCTGGGCTGCGAGCGCCAGGTCATCTCGGCCGACGAAGCCGTGAAGATCGAGCCCGCCCTCGCCCACATCCGGCCCAAGCTGGCCGGCGCCACCTACACGGCCGAGGACGAGTCAGGTGACGCCAACCGCTTCGCGCGCGAACTGGTGGGCCTGGCCACGGCAGCGGGCGTCAGGTTCCTGATGAGCCACACCGTGACCGCGCTGCGCGAGGCCGGCGGCAGCATCGACCACGTCGAGGCCACCGACAGCGAAGGCCGCTTCCAGCGCATCCGCGGCGACGCCTTCGTGCTGGCGATGGGTTCGCTGAGCCCGCTGTATGCCGCGCCGCTGGGCATCCGCCTGCCGATCTACCCGGCCAAGGGCTATTCGGTGACGCTGCCCGTGAAGGACGCCTCGAAGGCGCACCAGGTCTCGCTGACGGACGACGAATTCAAGCTCGTGTTCTCGCGCTACACATCCGAGTCGGGCGACCGCCTGCGCATCGCCGGCACTGCCGAGCTCAACGGCTACGACCGCGACCTGAACCGGGTGCGCTGCGAAGCCATCGTGCGCCGCGTGGAAGAGCTGTTCCCGGGCGCCGGCGACACGACGCAGGCGCAGTTCTGGACCGGCCTGCGTCCCGCGACGCCGAGCAACGTGCCGTTGATCGGCAAGACGAAGCTCCCGAACCTGTTCCTCAACACCGGCCACGGCACGCTCGGCTGGACGCACGCCTGCGGTTCGGGCAAGTCGATCGCGCGCATCGTGAGCGGGCTGGCGCCGGAGGTCGATTTCGCGTTCACCGGCATGCCCGCGCCCGCGCCGCGCGCGCTGCAGCCGGCCTGATCGCCGTCAGTCGTTGCTGGCGAACACCGTCAGCACGCCGGTGTAGCCATACAGATGGTGGCGGGCGATCTCGCCCGCCGCGAAGAACCCCACCAGCGGCACGTCGCCCAGCGCGTGCCGCACGATCTGCAGTTCCGCACCCGGCGCGCCGAAGTGCGGACCGCCGCGCCCGGAACAGCTGACGTACACCGCCCCCGCGATGCGCCGCGCCGGATGCGGCGCCGCCTCGGCCTCGCCCGCCGCCACGGCGCGCGCGGTGGCCAGCGTCTGCTCTTCGGGCTCCAGTTCCTCGCGGATTTCGGCGCAGATGCGCATCAGGTCGGCACGCGCGGCCTGCGCATTGCGGCGGCAGAAGCTCAGCCGCATGCCGGCCTCGGCCACGTCGGCGATCGCGATGCCGCGGCGCGTCGGGTCCAGCCCGATGATGTGGCGCACCAGCACGTCGGCACCCAGGTCGCCGGTGCGGCGGATGCCGTCGCTGCCCGCGTCGGCCAGGCCGACCAGCGTGTTACGCACGGCGTCGATGGCCTCCTGCGGCCGCTCGAGCGACACCTGAAGGTCGGCCAGCAGCACGTCGAGCGCCGGCTCGCCGTCGAGCTTCAGCAGCAGGTTGCCGTCGGCTTCGGTGATCTCGCGCTCGCGCGCCGCCCCCGATCGCAGCGGCTGGCAGCCCTGCGTGACGCGCGACACCAGCCGCACGCCCTCGCCGAGAACCACGCCTGACAGGCCGCCCGAGAACACCCCGCCCGCCGCCCCGTGCCCGCGGATGTTGCCGTTGCCGCCGACCGCGAACTGCAGCGCGCTGCCACGCCCCGAAGACAAACCGCCGAACAGGTAGCCCGTGTTCGTGCGCCCCGCCATCTCGGCGATCAGCTCGGCAAGGTCGGGGGTGGCCGGGTCGGCATGCACCAGCGCCGTGTGGGCCTCGAAGCCGCTCATCTCGGAGTTGCCCAACGGCGCCACGCCCGAGAACACGCGGTATTGGTCGCTGGGCAGGGCACAGAGCATCAGGCTCAGCCCGGGCTCGTCGAAATACTCGGCATTGTTGGCCGACACGCCGACGCCGACCGTGCCCGACCAGTCGGTCACTTCGGGCAGCTCCGCGCTCAGGTGATCGAGGATGTCCTGCGCCTCGCTCGCATAGTGGTCGGTGATGTAGAGCAGCCCGAGCGTCGGCGAAGACGCGTAGTCGGGCAAGGCCATCTGTGCGCGCAGCTGGGCCAGCACGAGGCCGGCCGCCATACGCCATTGCGGATGGGTGGCGTGGCCGGAGGGAAACAACTTCATGGTGCGTGCCAACCCGTTCTCTTCAACGAATGAATGTGTATGACGTCAACGCCGGCCGGAGGTTCGCTTGCGGGCGGCGGTCGACGGCCTTTTCTTTGCGGCCGGTGCTGCAGTCTTCTTGGCTGCTGCGGGCTTGCGGGCAGCCGCAGCGGGCTTGCCCATGACCGTGTCGACCGCGTCGGCCAACGGCTGGGCCATGGCCGGCACCTTCAGCTGCGCCGCGTCCTGCAGCGCCGAGCTTGCGATCTGCTGGAACTGCTCGGTGAGCGAGCCCCACCACTGCATGGGGTCGACCACGCCGAGGCCGTCGGGCGAGCCGGCATTCGCCTTGGCCGCAGCAGGCCTGCTGCGCGGCTTCTTCGGCGCCGGAGCTTGCTCCTCGGGCATCTCGTCCGCGTCTTCGACCTCTTCGGGTTCGGGGTCGGGTTCGGGCTCGGGGGATGCCGCTGGTGCCATCGCGGCTGCCTGCTTGGTGAACGCGTTGGCGATGTCTTCCATCCGCACATTCATGCCGCGCAGCGTCGACAAGGTCATCTTCTGCACTTCGAGCGCCTGGATGGTGGCCTTGAGGGCATGGCCGTTCTGTTCGAGCCAGTACTGCACGGTCTTGAGTTCCTGGATGCGCTTGTCGACCTCTTCCACGCTCAGCGTGGGCGCCACCCAGCTCGCAAGGCTCGGCATCCCCGGCACCGAGCCGGCGCCCGAGCCCGCCGCGGCGCCGCCGGCGAGGTTCTTCAAGAAGTCGAATCCGGGAACGAACTGGCTGAAGTCGAAGGGCTTGCTGGCGTTGCTCATGCGGAGGTCTCCTGGGATGGTTTTCTTGTGTTGCCAGCTTACTCCAAGCCCCCGGCCTTTTTCGGCCTTTCGGCACCGTCAGAGTTCGCTTCGGACCTTGCTGAAGACCTTCCAGAAGGCCGCGTCCTGCGAGGTCGCGAAGTTGATCCGCATCATGGTGCTCGGCGGGCGGCGCGCGTGGAACAGCGAGCCCGGCGCCAACAGGTAGCCCTGGTCGAGCATGCGCTGCGTGAGCGCGTCGGTGTCCACGCCCGTATCGACCCAGCCGAACAGCCCCGCTGGCTCCGAGGCGAAAGTGCAGCCATGCGACATGGCCAGCTTCACCGCCCGTCCCCGTGCACCGTCGAGGCGGATGCGCACGCGCTCCGAATGCCGGCGCAGCTGCCCCTGGTCGATGCACCACGACAAGGCCCGCTCGAACAGCGTGGGCGAGGTCAGCGTGGCCAGCAGCTTGGTTTCGAGCAGCCGTTCCTTCAGCGCTGGCGGCGCGGCCAGGAAGCCGATGCGCCAGTTGGGCGCCAGGATCTTCGCGAAGCCGCTCACGTAGATGGTGCGCTGCAGCCCGTCGAGCGCGCTGAGCCGGGTGGCGTGCTCGGGCGCGAGGTGGCTGTAGGTGTCGTCCTCGACGATGTGGAAGTCGTGCTCGTTCGCCAGCTTGAGCACGCGGTGCGCGCTGCCCGGCGTGAGGCTGTAGCCGGTCGGGTTGTGCAGCACGCTCACGCTGACGAACAGCTTGGGGCTGTGCAGCCTGCAGTACTGCGCCATCACCTCCAGGTCGGGCCCGTCGGCACGGCGCGGCACGGGCAGGATGCGCATGCCCAGCGCCTCCAGCCGCGCGAACTCCAGCGCCCAGCCCGGCTCCTCGACCATCACCGGATCGCCCGCGCGCAACAGCGTGCGGCTCACGATGTCCAGCGCATGCGTGGCGCCGATGGTGGTCACGATCTGCTCGGGCGACGCCGGCACGTTGATGCCCACCAGCTTCTGCGAGAGGCTGCGCCGCAGGCTCATGTCGCCGGCCGGCTCGCCGTACTGGAGCGACAGCTCCTGCAGGGCGGCTGTACTGGTCATGCGCCGCACGGCCGTGGGCATGAAGGTCGACGCCATCCAGTCCGGCGGGAACACGCCCATGCCCGGCTGCGGCTTGTCGCTCGGGCGGTGGAACATGCTGCGGATCAGCGAGCTCGCATCCGCCGGTATGCGCGAGGCCATCATCTGCATGACCATGGGCGCGGCCGCGGCCGGATTCGGCGGACGGCCCTCCTGCGCAGGGGCGGAATCCCGCACATAGAAGCCGCGCTGCCGGCGGGCCTCGACGAGGCCCTGCGCCAGCAGCTGGTCGTAGGCGGCGACGACGGTATAGGGACTCACGCCCTGCTGCCGCGCGCATTCGCGCACCGAGGGCAGGCGGGCGCCGGGCGGCAGCAGGCGGGTGCGGATGCGCTCGGCCAGGCGGTCGGCCAACTGCCCCGTCAGCGACTGGGTGGAGGTGCGTGTCAGCATGCGTTTTCCGGGCCGGGCCGGCTTCTGTGTCGAAGGACTGACCAATACAGATTGCCTGATTGTTCGACCATCTGTACCGGAACTGTAATGGTCTCAAGTTTAGAGTGTGTGTCATGAACTGGCAAGAATTCACCGCGCTGCTGGTGCTGGCCACGGCGATGAGCTTCTCGCCCGGTCCCAACACCACGCTCTCCACCGCCCTCGCGGCCAACGGCGGCCTGCCGCGCGCCATGCGCTTCGTGGTCGCGGTGCCCGTGGGCTGGACCCTGCTGCTGGCGCTGTGCGCCGCCGGCATTGGCGCGCTGGTGGTGGCCATGCCCTCGCTGCGCCTGGCCATCAAGGGGCTGGGCATCGGCTACCTGCTGTGGCTCGCGTACAAGCTCAGCGGCAGCGCCACGCTCGGCAAGGCCGACGGGGCGAGCCTGTCGGTCGGCTTCGGACAGGGCGTGATGCTGCAGTTCGTGAACATCAAGGCGTGGCTGCTCGCGCTCACGCTGGTGGCGGGCTGGATCGCCGGCCAGCCCGACGCCCTGGGCCGCTTCGCCATCGTGGCGCCGGTGATGCTCATCTATGCCTTCACGAGCAATTTCGCCTATGCGATGGTCGGCGCGCTGCTGCGCGAATGGCTTGCCAAGGGTTCGCGGCTGCTGTGGTTCAACCGCGCGATGGGTCTCGTCCTCGTGCTCACCGCATGGTGGATGGTGAGCGTATGAAGCTCGCCATGAAAGACGAGACGCTGGGCATGTGGCTCGGCGTCATCGGCGTCGCGATGTTCGCCGTCACCCTGCCCATGACGCGCCTGGCCACCGGCTCGCAGGACGCGCCGCAGCTGTCGCCGTGGTTCGTCACGCTCGGCCGTGCGGCGCTGGCAGGCGTGCTGTCGGCCATCTTCCTGCTGGCAACGCGCTCGCCGAGGCCCGCCGCGCACCAGTGGAAGCCGCTGGGCATGGCCGTGCTGGGCAACGCCATCGGCTTTCCGCTTCTGCTGGCCTTTGCGCTGCGCGTGGTCACGGCCAGCCACGCGGCGGTGGTGACGGCACTGCTGCCGCTGGTCACGGCCGCCGTGGCGGCCTGGGTGCTGCACCAGCGCGCGCGGCTCGGCTTCTGGCTCTGCGCCATTGCGGGCAGCCTGCTGGTGGTGGCGTTCTCGGTACTGCGCGCGAGCCAGGGTGGCCATGGCTTCGGCTTCGAGTGGGCCGACCTGCTGCTGGTGGGCGCGGTCATCGCCGCCTCCTTCGGCTACATCTACGGCGCACAGGTCACGCCGTCTTTGGGCGCCGAGCGCGTGATCTGCTGGGTCTGCGTGATGGCGCTGCCCTTTACGCTGCCGGCCGCGCTGGCGCTGTGGCCGCAGCAGCCCGTCGCGGTGTCGGCCTGGGTGGGCTTCGTCTACGTCGGCATGTTCTCGATGTGGATCGGCTTCTTCGCCTGGTACCGCGGCCTCGCCCTGGGCGGCGCGCTGCGCGTGAGCCAGACGCAGCTGCTGCAGCCCTTCCTGTCGATCCTCGCGTCGATCCCGCTGCTGGGCGAACCGCTCGACGTGGTGACGCTGGGCTTCGCCATCGCGGTGGTGGCCACGGTGGTCATCGGCAAGCGCCTGTCGCAACCGCAGGCCGCGCCAGCTGCAGCCTCGCTGCCCGCAGGCGCCGTCGGCCCGGGGAGAAGCTGACGATGTTCAGCCACATCACCGTCGGCTGCACCGACCTGCCGCGCGCCGCCGCCTTCTACGACGCGCTGCTCGCCCCGCTCGGCCTGAAGCGCCGCCCGGTCACGCCCGACGGCGGGCCCGAGGCGGCCTGCTGGGTCGTGCCGGGGCAGGTGCTGCCGCGCTTCTACGTGTACATCCCGCTGGACGGCGAACCCGCCAGCGCCGGCAACGGCAGCATGGTCGCGTTCTCCGCGGCCTCGGCCGAAGCCGTGAATGCCGCCCACGAGGCGGCCCTGCGCCACGGCGGCCGCGACGAAGGCGCGCCGGGCCCCCGCCCACGCTATGGCCATGGCTATTACGGCGCCTACCTGCGCGACCCGGACAGCAACAAAATCCATGTCGTGTACCGTGGCGACATCCCACCGGACTGACCTCCGGCCCGCCTGCCCCCCTATCCGCATCTCACCTCACCGCCTGAAAGAAGAAAGCCATGAACTGGAAACTCGCCGCCCGCGCCGCCAAGATGAATCCTTCGGTGCTGCGTGAAATCCTCAAGGTCACCGAGCGCCCCGGCATCATCAGCCTGGCCGGCGGCCTGCCCTCGCCCAAGACCTTCCCGATCCAGGCCTTTGCCGATGCCTGCGCCGAAGTGCTGCACAACGACGGCCAGGCCGCGCTGCAGTACGCCGCCAGCGAAGGCTACGCGCCGCTGCGCCAGGCCGTGGCCGACATGCTGCCGTGGGACGTCGATGCCTCGCAGGTGCTCATCACCACCGGCTCGCAGCAGGGCCTCGACCTGGTGGCCAAGGTGCTGATCGACCCGGGCAGCAAGGTGCTGGTCGAGACGCCCACGTACCTCGGCGCGCTGCAGGCCTTCGGCCCGATGGAGCCGCACCCGGTGGGCGTGGCCAGCGACGACGACGGCGTGGTGGTCGAAGACCTCGTGGCGAAGGCCAAGGACGCTCGCTTCGTCTACCTGCTGCCCAACTTCCAGAACCCCACCGGCCGCACCATGACCGAGGAGCGCCGCGCCGCCGTGTCCGCCGCCGCCACGGCCGCCAACCTGCCCATCGTCGAGGACAACCCCTACGGCGAACTCTGGTTCGACGAAGCCCCGCCGCTGCCGCTGGCCGCGCGCAACCCCGAGGGCGTGATCTACCTGGGCTCGTTCTCGAAGGTGCTGGCGCCCGGCCTGCGCCTGGGCTTCCTGGTGGCGCCGAAGTCCATCTACCCGAAGCTGCTGCAGGCCAAGCAGGCGGTCGACCTGCACACGCCGATCTTCACGCAGCGCATGGTCTCTGCCGTGATGAAGGACAAGTTCCTCGACCGCCACGTGCCCACAATCCGCGCCCTCTACAAGCGCCAGCGCGACGCGATGATCGCCGCGCTCACGCGCGAGATGAAGGGCCTGGACGTGAAGTTCAACGCGCCCAAGGGCGGCATGTTCCTGTGGGCGCGGCTGCCCGAGGGCGTCGACACCGTCACGCTGCTGCCCAAGGCGGTGGAGCGCAACGTGGCCTTCGTGCCCGGCGCGCCGTTCTATGCGGGCGAAGGCGATCCGCGCACGCTGCGCCTGTCGTTCGTGACGGCCAGCGTGGAAGAAATCGACATCGCCATCGCCGCGCTGGCACAGACGCTGCGCGAAGAGCTGGTGCTGCTCGGCGACAGGCAACTGGCCGCCGCGCAGGTCTGACCCAGGAGCCTCCCTTGATCGGCCTCGCAACGCTCTCGCTCTTCCTGCTCGCGGTACTGGCGCTGTTCCTGTCGCCCGGCCCGAACATGGCCTTCGTGCTCTCGCACGGCGTGGCCCACGGTCCGCGCGGCGGCTTTGCGGCGGCCCTCGGCATCTCGGCGGCCGACCTCGTGCACACGCTGTTCGCCGCCACAGGCGTCACCGCGCTGGTGGCGGCGTGGCCGCCCTCGTTCGACGTGCTGCGCTATGCGGGCGCGCTGTACCTGGTGTGGCTGGCAGTGCAGGCGCTGCGAAGCGGCGGCGGCCTTCGCATGGGCGCGCAGGCGCAGCCGGCCGGGTTCGGGCGCATCGTGCGCATGGCGCTGCTGAACAACCTCGTCAACCCGAAGGCGCTGCTGTTCTTCATGGTGTTCCTGCCGCAGTTCGTCGATCCGGCGCGCGGCAGCGTGCCGCTGCAGCTGGTGCAGCTCGGCGTGCTGCTGTCGATGGCCGCGCTGGCCTTCAACACGCTGCTGGGCGCATGCAGCGGCCAGATCGGCCGCTGGCTGCACAGCCGCCCCGGTGCGGCACGGTTCCAGAGCGGCCTGCTGGCCGCCGTGATGCTGGGGCTGGCCGTGCGCCTGCTCTTCCTCGACCGCCCTTCACCCCGCTGACAAAGAAACCGACCATGCTCAACATCTGGGGCCGCATCAGTTCGATCAACGTCCGCAAGGTGGTGTGGTGCGCACAGGAACTCGGGCTCGACTTCCAGCGCACCGAGGCCGGCGGCAGGTTCGGCGTGGTGCAGACGCCCGAATACCTCGCGCTCAACCCGAATGCGATGGTGCCCACCATCGACGACGGCGAAGGCGCCGAGCGCGTGACGCTGTGGGAGTCGAACGTGATCGTGCGCTACCTCTGCGCGAAGCATTCGCACGGCACCCTCTACCCGAGCGAGCTGCCCGCGCGCTTCGACGCCGAGCGCTGGATGGACTGGCAGCAGACCACGCTCAACCGCGCGAGCCGCGACGCCTTCGTGCAATGGGTGCGCACGCCGCCGTCGGAGCGACAGTTGACGCTCATCGACGACTCGGTGCGCGCCAGCGAGGCGCTGTTCGCAATGCTCGACGCGCACCTCGCCCGCCAGCCGTACATGGCCGGCGAGCGCTTCACCATGGCCGACATCCCCATCGGCTGTGAGGCGCACCGCTGGTTCGGCCTGCCCCCCGCCGAATACCGCCGGCCGACGTGGCCGAACGTCGAGCGCTGGTATGCCGAACTGCTTTCCCGCCCGGGCACGCGCGGCGTGCTCGACCTGAGCCTGGAATGACCCCCGGTCTCCGCGCACTTCGTGTCGCTTCGCCACCCCCTTCCAGGGGGCAGCACCTGTGGCCCGGGAAAGCCGATCCACGGTGTTTCCCCGACTGACATCGCCCATTGATCTGATCCTCCCGAGTCTCCAATGAAATCCCGCCCCTTCAAGCAAGTCGACGTCTTCACCGCTACGGCCTATCGCGGCAATCCGCTCGCCGTCGTCATCGACGGCACGGACCTCGACGACGCCGCGATGCAGCGCTTCGCGCAGTGGACCAACCTGTCCGAGACCACCTTCCTGCTGCCGCCCACCGACCCGGGCGCCGACTACCGCGTGCGCATCTTCACGCCCGGCGGCGAGCTGCCGTTCGCCGGCCACCCGACCATCGGCAGCTGCCATGCGTGGCTGCAGGCCGGCGGCAAGCCGAAGGCCGCGGGCCTCGTGGTGCAGCAGTGCGGCGCCGGCCTCGTGCCGCTGCGCCGTGAAGACAGCCGCCTGGCCTTCGCCGCGCCGCCGCTCAGGCGCAGCGCCCCGAGCCCCGCGCTGCTGGCCAAGGTGGCCGGCGCGCTGGGCCTGAAGGCGCAGCAGATCATCGCGGCGCAGGTGCTCGACAACGGCCCGGTCTGGTTCGGCCTGCTGGTCAACGATGCCGACGCCGTGCTGGCGCTCGCGCCCGATCACCGCATGCTCAAGGAGCTGGGCGTGAAGGCGGGTGTGGCCGGCGTGCCCACCGCGCTCGACACCTCGCCGCTGATCGGCCGCTCGAACCGCGAGGCGCGCGCCTTCGGCAACCGCCCGGCGGCCGCTTACGACGACGGCGCGAAGATCGACCTCGAAGTGCGCGCCTTCGCCGAACCCATCGGCGTGCAGGAAGACCCGGTCACCGGCAGCCTCAACGCGAGCCTGGCCGAATGGCTGATCGCCGACGGCCACATGCCCGAGCGCTACCTCGCCGCGCAGGGCCAGTGCCTGGGCCGCGCGGGCCGCGTCCACATCGAGCGCGACGCCGAGGGAAAGATCTGGGTCGGCGGCGATGCCGTGACCTGCATCGACGGCCACGTCACGCTCTGAACCTCGGCGAGAACCATCGCACCATGCACGCGCAGCTCGACCACCTCGTGATTGCCGCCGCCTCGCTCGCCGAGGGCGTGGCGTGGTGCGAAGCGACGCTCGGCGTGACGCCGGCACCGGGCGGCTCGCATCCGCTGATGGGCACGCACAACCGCCTGCTGAACATCGCGAGCGACGCCTTTCCTGCCGCCTACGCGGAGATCATCGCGATCGAGCCGGGCAAGCGGCCCTCGCGCCCCAAGACGCACCGCTGGTTCGACCTCGACGACGCCGCGCTGCAGGCCGGGCTCGCGCGGCACGGGCCGCGGCTGATCCATTTCGTCGCCCGCGTGCCCGATGCGCATGCGGCAACGCGTGCGCTCGCGCATGAAGAGCACGCGCACATCGACCGCGGCCATCTGCTCGAAGCCTCGCGCGACACGCCCGCCGGCCGGCTCGAGTGGCAGATCACCGTGCGCGACGACGGCCAGCGGCTGTTCTACGGCGCGCTGCCCACGCTGATCCAGTGGGGGCCGGTGCATCCGACCGATGCCATGCCTGCGTCGGGTCTTTCGATGCGCTCGCTGCGCGCCGTGCATCCGCGTGCGCCCGCGCTCTCCGCCGCGCTGTCGGCCATCGGCATGACCGGCATGGCCGTCGCTGCCGGAGCGCCCAACCTCATCGCCGTGCTCGACACGCCGCGCGGCCGCGTCACCCTCGAATCCCAAGGACTCTGACCATGCTGAGCCTCCCTGAAATCGCCTGGTTCGCCCTCGCCTCGCTGCTGCTGGCGCTCACGCCGGGGCCGAACATGATCTATTGCGTCTCGCGCACGCTGATCCAGGGCCGCCGCGCCGGGCTCATCTCGCTGGGCGGCGTGCTGATCGCCTTCCTGGCGCACCTGTTCGCTGCCGCGCTCGGGCTCACCGCGCTGCTGCTGGCCGTGCCGCTCGCGTTCGACGCGATCCGCATCGCGGGCGCGGCCTACCTGCTGTGGCTCGCGTGGCAGGCGGTCAGGCCCGGCGGCAATGCACCTTTCGAGGCGCGCGTGCTGCCGGCCGATCCGCCGGCCAGGCTGTTCCGCATGGGCTTTCTGACGAACCTGCTGAACCCGAAGGTGGCCATGTTCTATCTCTCGTTCTTTCCGCAGTTCATCCATCCCGAGCGCGGATCGGTGCTGCTGCAGAGCATGCAGCTGGGCGTCGCGCAAATGACCGCCAGCGCCGCGGTCAACACGGTGATGATCGTCGGCGCCGCGAGCATCACGGCCGTGCTGTCGCAAAGCGCCGGCTGGCTGCGCGCGCAGCGCTACATCATGGGCAGCGTGCTCGCTGCCCTGGCCGTGCGCGTCGCGCTGACGGAACGCAAATAGATGGGACACCCGATGAGGTTCACCCGCGAAGAAATCGAAGCCGCGCAGCGCACCGTGCATGCGGCCATGCCGCCCACGCCGCAGTACGCCTGGCCGCTTCTGTCGCAGCGCCTGGGCGCCACCGTGTGGGCCAAGCACGAGAACCACACGCCGGCCGGCGCTTTCAAGATCCGCGGCGGGCTGACCTACTTCGAGACCCTGGCGCGCGAGCAGCCGGGCGTGCGCCACGCCATCAGCGCCACGCGCGGCAACCACGGTCAGTCGGTCGGCTTCGCGGCGCGGCGCCATGGGCTGGGCGCGACCATCGTGGTACCGCACGGCAATTCGACCGAGAAGAACGCCGCGATGCGCGCGCTCGGCGTCACGCTGGTGGAGCACGGTGACGACTTCCAGGCGGCTGCCGAGCACGCGGCCGCGCTGGCCGAGCGCGACGGCCTGCACCGCGTGCCATCGTTCCATCGCGAACTGGTGCGCGGCGTGTCGACCGCGTATGTGGAGTTCTTCGACGCCCTGTCGGCCACGCCGTCCGACGTGCTGTTCGTGCCCATCGGCCTGGGCTCCGGCTTTGCCGCGGCAGCGGCGGCGCGTGCGCATTGCGGCGCGTCGACGAAGCTCATCGGCGTGGTGTCGGCGCACGCCACGGCCTACCGCGACTCCTTCCGCGCCGGCAAGCCCGTCGAGTCGCCCGTCACCACGCGGCTGGCCGACGGCATGGCCTGCCGCGTGCCGGTGCCCGAGTCGGTCGAGGTGATCCTGCGCGAAGCCGACGACGTCATCACCGTCACCGACGACGAGATCGCCGAGGCCATGCGCATCCTGTTCAGCGACACGCACAACGTGGCCGAGGGCGCGGGCGCCGCGGCGCTGGCGGGCGCGCTTCAGCAGCAGGAACGCTGGCGCGGCAAGACGGTGGGCGTGTGCCTGAGCGGGGGCAATGTCGATACCGGCATGTTTGCCGCGGTGCTGGGGCACAGCGCTTCGTAATCCGGAGTCAGCAGGGCCTGGGCAGCGGGCCGGTGTTGGCGATGTCTCATCGGCACCGCCACCGCGTGCCTGCACGCCGGGAACGGCCAACGCCAGAAGGCCGTTCAATCCGGACATCGACCCGGCTGGAGTCGGCGTGGACCACATGCGTGTGCATCGGGTCCCCGGTGCCATGCCGGACGAAAGCACCAACAGCCGCTCTCTGGATGCGACTCTTAAAACCAACACCGTACAACGACCGCTCACACACAGAAAAACCATCACACAACATGACCTAATTCCAACATCGCGCCAGTGAATTCCCGCAGAATCGCCGCCACTGGACGCGACCGGCCACGGTGATGGCACAAGACGTTGCGGCAGTTGTCACCTTCCGAACAAGAACAGCAGGGAGTTCATGTGATCCATTCGCAGCAGAGGGCACTATTGCGCAGGTGCGCGCCATGACATCGCGCCGCGTCACCGTCCGGACGCCGCTGGTCGAAGCACTCCAGTTCCACCGGCTGGTTGGCACCGAGGAATTGAGCAGGCCCTACCTCTTCGAGGTCGATCTGCTGGCAGCCAGCAATGCCGTCGACCCGAAGGCGCTGCTCGGCAAGCACACCACCGTGGCGATCCAGACCGAGAGCGGCCGTGTCCGTCATCTCGGCGGAATCGTCACCCAGTTCGGCCTGTCGCACGAGGACGACCGTCGCTCCCTTTACAAGATGCGCCTGCGCCCGTGGCTGTGGCTGGCCACACGGCGTTCGGACTACCGCATCTTCCAGGATCTCACCGTCCCGGAAATCATCGCAGCCGTTCTCGGGCCCTACGGTTATCCGATGGAACAGAAACTCAGCCGCGAGTACCGTCGATGGACTTATTGCTGCCAGTATGGAGGCGAGACCGATTTCGCGTTCGTCTCGCGACTGGCTGAGCACGAAGGGATGTACTACTGGTTTCGTCATGAAGCCGGGCAGCACGTGCTGGTCTTTGCCGACGACATCGCCACTTCGCATGGGCCGTTGCCTGGCGGCGAGGCGATCCGCTACCACGTCGACCCGTTCGCCGGCATGACCGGTGGCCTCGAGGCCGGTGAACGCATCTACGAATGGACGATGTCCGAAGAGGTGCGCTCGGGTCTCTACTACACCGATGACTACGACCCCGGCAGGCCCGGCGCGGATATCTCCAGTCGTCGACGCATGCCTGCCGGTCACGATCACGACCACTTCGAGCGGTACGAGTGGCCAGGCGGCTACACGCAATTGGCCGACGGTGAAGCCTATGCGCACATCCGCACCGAAGAGCAACAGAGCGAGCGCATTCAGGCACGCGGCTCTTCCAATCGGCGCGATCTTGCGCCGGGCTACATCTTTGAACTCTCCAGGCATCCGAGGGCCGACCAGAACCTGCGCTACCTTCTGGTCAGCGTTGCCTATGAGTTGCAGGAGAACCTTCAAGCCAGTGAAGGCGACGGCGGCGAAGGCTCCATCCAGTGCTTCGCCTTCAAGGCGCAGCCGGTGAGCCACGCGTGGCGACCGGCGCGCACCACACCCAAGCCGCGCACCAACGGTCCGCAGACAGCCCTTGTGGTCGGCCCGGCCGGCGAAGACATCTGGGTCGATCAGCTTGGCCGCATCAAAGTGCATTTCCACTGGGATCGGCTGGACCACAAGAACGAGCATTCCTCTTGCTGGCTTCGCGTGTCCTCATCCTGGGCGGGCGCCAGTTTCGGCGACGTCGCGCTGCCTCGCATCGGGCAGGAAGTGATCGTCAATTTTCTGAACGGCGATCCGGACCACCCGATCGTCGTGGGCCGCGCCCACAATGCCGATGAAATGCCGGCGTGGCAGCTACCGGACCAGAAGCACCTCTCGGGCATTCGCAGCCGCGAACTCGGCAGCGGCAGTGGTGGCCGCAGCAACCATCTCGCACTGGACGACGGGCCGCAAAAAATCCAGGCGCAGCTCAAGAGCGACCACTCAAGCAGCAGCCTCGGTCTCGGGCATATAGGCCGCATCGAGGACACCGCCGGGCGCAAGGACGACCGGGGCCAGGGCTTCGAGTTGCGCACCGATGGCCGTGGCGCCTTGCGCGCCGCCAGGGGAATGCTGCTGACCACCGAGGCGCGCCCCGACGCGCACGGTCACACTACCGATATGCCCGAGACGCTCGCGCGCCTCACGCAAGGCCGGGATATGCACGAAGGGCTCAGCCAGGCGGCGATGGAGGCCCAGGCCCACGAGGCCGGCGATCAGGATGCGGTCACGAAAACCCTGAAGGAGCAGAACGATGCTCTCAAGGGCCACGGCGGCAACCCGGCGCAAGGCGTCTTCCCCGAATTTGAAGAGCCCCATCTCACGCTGGCCAGCCCCGCCGGCATCCAGAGCGCCGCCGCGGGCTCCACCCATCTGATGAGCACCGAGCACACCGCCTTCACCAGTGGCGGGCACACGAGCATCAGCTCCGGCAAGAGCTTCCTGACCAGTGCCAAGGACGCAGTGCGCCTGTTCGCCCACAAGGCAGGCATGCGGCTGTGCGCCGCGAACGAGGACATCGACATCCGGGCTCTGAAGAGCAGTGTCAACATCATCGCCAGGCTCGGCATCAGGCTCGAAGGCGAGAGGATCATCATTGCCGCGCGCGAAGAGGTGGTCGTCAACGGCGGCGGCAGCTTCAGCCGCTGGAACGCCTCGGGCATCGTGCACTGCACCCAGGGCCTGTGGCGCGAACATGCGGCCTCGCACAACCTCGTGGGGCCCAAGAACATGCCGCCGCCGAAGGGCTATGAAGCCCGATGCGAATTGCAGAACAGCGATGCCGCAGGCGGCGCATCCGCCTCGCGCTGATGCGAAGAAAGCCATGAGCGCCACTGATCCTCGCGACCCCAGGCGCACGCCCTCGACCTCGCCTTCGCTTGACACATGGGCTTTGCTGCGCCGCCTGCAAAGCGGCTTCATCAAGGCGCAGACAGCTTTCGCATCCACAGCCGCACGTCCGATGCTCGGCGGCCTCATGCCGGCTTCATTGCACGCCTGCCTGGTGCTCGAACGCTGGGAGGCCAACCCGCTGGCTGCCCACCTGCAGGAGCACCATCCCACGCTGGCCGACGAACGAGCCGACGTGCCCGACGAGATCTACAAGGACCGCCCCGAAGCCGCGCCTACCCTGGTGCCGCTCCCCGCGGACTGGACCTCGGACGCACCTTGCGACCAGACCCGGGCAGTGCTTCGCACCCTCGCAGTCGCGCTTGCTTCGGCCTGGCAGCAGGCGCGGCGGCGCCTGGCCGAACAGACGCTGTGCGGCGTCGTTTTCAGCCCCGCGACACCCGCGACCATCGCGATGCATTGGAACTGCCTGGGGTTTCAGACTTCGCCAATAGATGGCCACGACAAGCTGTTTCGCTATCAGGATGCCCGCGTCATGCAGCGCGTGTGGCCTGTGCTCGACGACGCGCAGCGATCTTCGTGGCTTGGGCCGGTCACCGAATGGTGGTCCCTGGAGCAACCTTGGGGACCGTGGGCGAGCGCCGAAGCCTTCGGCCAGGGCGATGAAACCGACGGCACCGAGGACGCATCAGGACATCAGCCCGAGTGGTTCATCGCCAGTCGTTTCGCCTTGGCGCGAGCATCGCTGCAGGCGCCCGGGCGGCTGCCATCCCGCGAGGCCATGCGCCACCTTCTGCACCTGGCCCAGTGGCATGCCGCCCACAGTGCATCCGCGGGCAACAGGGCATGGTTTCGCATGGCGTCGCGGCAAGTGCCCGTAGGCAGACAGCCCGATGGCATGACCATGGCTCACCTGCTGGGCCATGGCGCCGGGATGGGGTTGAGCCGGGAGAGCGATATCGCCGATTTCATCGACGCGTCGTGGCGCACCGACCTCCACGCCGGCAAGGCCAGTCCGCGCGACTGGTCGGCGCCGCAGGAAGCCGCCGTGCTGAGGCACACGCTTGCCCTGATGCATCCGGCCCCCGGTCTTGCGACCGTCGCGACGGCATCGCCTCCCGAAGCACCCAGCTTTGCCGGTGCGCTGCACCAGGCCCGGCAAGCAGCTTCGGCCCGCGCGCAGCCCTCACGAAACAACTGAAACCCATGGCTTGCAAAACTCCCTGCAGAAACTGCGATCGCAAGGGCCTGCCCATCCTGTTTACCCGTTATGCCGCCGCCTTCAGCGCGCAGGACCAGGGGATGACTGCGCTCGGGCAACTGCAGCCCACGGGTCATTTCCAGCGCAGGCCCGGCGGCGTTTCCATGCAGACAGCGCTGTACGGCGTCCGCATGCTGCGCCCGGGCTACCTGTACGTGCGGCTGCAGTATGCGGGCCAGGCCAATCCCGAGTGGCTCGCCTACATCGTGCACCCACACGGCTATCTCGCCCAGTTCGACATCGGATTTCCGGAAGCCGCCAAATCCAATCCCGCCTGCGAGATCGAGGTGCGCGGCGCCAACGCCAGCATGGTGTGGATACGCGATGCCAAGGACGTCACCGAACTGAACTACATGTTCCACCCGGACCCGATCGTGCCGAAGCACCTGTTCGAGCAGATCGAGCCGAAACGCAACATCTACATGCAAAGCTTCGATGTGGCGGGTTGGGCGGGTGGCAACACGAGCCAGCAAGACAGTTGCCAGCCCGGCCAGCTCAACAGCCAGGTCATGGAATTCTCCGCGCTGAAAAACCCCGCCGCGCAGACGGTGGGCTGCGAACAGCACTACGGACTTATGGGAATCCATGGTGCCGAGCGCGAGTGGGGAAACTACGAAGAAGCGCGCGTCGGACGGCACTTCGAAGCCGTGCGCCACGAAGCCCGCGGCGCCGACGGCGTGGTGGTTACCGACACAGGGGCGGCCGGTGGTCTGGCACACGGCCCCTACATTGCGCGCATCACCGGTGCGCCGTACAAGGACGTGCACGGTGCACGCCTGCGGAAAATGGTCGAGTTCCTGACCGAGCACAAGGGCGCGGTCGTCGCCTGCGAGGACGCCATCGGCATCGCGCAAGAACTCAGCCTGCACCATCTGACGGCCGCCACCGCTTATGTGGCGTGGCTCAAGGAAACCGACAACACCGACCCAGGCAACGCCCTGGTGACCAACGCCTGGAAGCACGCGGCCAGCGAGAGTATCAAGACCGTGCGCTCGGCCATCTACAAGAAGGCGATGCAGCTGTACGACTCGGAGACCGAGCGCCTGAAGAACGTGCACGAGGTGATGGGACAGCGCCACGCCTACCCGGTGGGCACCGTGATGGTCGAACAAAAGGATGGCAGCCCGGCCGAAGTCCCCGTCAAGGACCTGGAGGCGCAACGACGCACGGCCCTGCAGGAAGAGATCGCGGCGCGCGAGTCGGACCGCCGTCTCATCAGCGATGCCGAATCCAAGGCCGCGCTGCAGAAAACGCTCGCCCACTTCGACCCGGCCCGGCTCGAGGCCTTCGACAAGGCGCACCTGGCGCAGGTCAAGGAGCGCGACAAGCGCATGGACAAGATCAGCGAAGACCTGATCGCTTGGCTGCAGGCCGATGCCTTCCTGGTGAAGACGCTGGGGCGCTACAACCGCAAGCCCGACGGCATCGACACCGGCGACGGGGCGCGCTGCGCGGGCCAGTTGTGCGCCATCCTGGAGACGATGGACAGCAGCCCGAGGGGGCGGCGCTGGTATGCCGAGCTGCAACTGTTCAAAGACGAACCGAGGAACCTCGTGTGGCGCATGGCGAGCCTGAACAACGAGGAAATCTCGCAAGAGCTGCGGCGCGTGATGGACACCCTGCGCGACACCCTGCCGCCGGCCACCGAAGTGCACGACCCGCAAACGGCCGAGGAAAGCGCGCGCCAGCAGCGCGCCTGGGCCGCGATGGCTACGGCATTGAGCAAGATCCCCAAGACGCTCAAGGGCAGCCAGACCTTGATCAAGGAGGTCTACAAGCTGGGCGACCCGGGGCTGAACACGATGCAGAAGATCAAGTCGCTGCAGAAGATCGCCGAGACGGCCCGAAAGAATGTGCACGCGGTCTGGGCTGTGGCGGTGGTGCAGGCAGCGCAGAAGCTGAGCGCCTCGGCGATGGAACTGAGCTTCGCGAAGGCGCAGATCGTCCTGCTGTCGCACGGCCTGGGCGACAAGGCCGTGGAGTTCGTGCGCAATGAGCAGCGGGCGCTGGCCCGCAAGCTGGAAGACCAGGGCCGGCAGGCGGCCTACAGCAACAAGCGCAATCCGCAGCCCGACAGCCGGGCGTGGACGCGCCACTACGACCACAAGGGCGAGAAGATGCAGGTACGGGTCGACCGGGCCTTGACGCTGGTGGGCGAAGACAACGCGGTGAAGAACATGCGCATTCCCGGCGCGCTGGGCGCGCTGGAAATCATGAGCCTGATTCCGACCTTCGGACGCGCAAGCGAGCGCGGCGACGACCCGAGGGCGGGCAGCCAGAGTGCGGGCGCCGTGGCCAGCGCCATGGGCACCTGGAAGGGCCTGCGCTCCGACTACTACGAGAAGAACATCTTCGAGGCGATCAAGGCCGATGCGCCGCTGGCTGCGCGGGGCGATCTGGTGAAGGCGGCTGGAGAGGATCTGCGCATCTTGAAGATCGGTGCTGCGCACTGGGTTGCTTCTGCGGCTGTCGTGGGGGTGGTTTGGGATGCGATTGATGGCGTTACGGCCTTCAGAGAAAAAGACCGCGTGCTGATGGCTGCCTACTTTGGTCGTGCAGCAATGGGAACCGCAACCATTGGATCAACGCTTGTTGGAGCTTATTTTTACGACGTTACGAAGATCGTGCGCTGGTGCACGCGCATCAATCTCGTGACGGGGACGATCACGCTCGCCGCGAGCTATGCGATCGACAAGCTCAAGGAAAAGGAGTGGATCGACTGGCTGCAGGCCCAGCCGTTCCGCAAAATCGACAGCAAAAAGTTTCCGCATCGCAGCGAGCAGTTCATGCTCGGTCAGTTGGCCAATGCGATCGCCGACATGGATTGAACCAGACAATGTTTATCTCGGAGAACAGCTTCCGGCGGGAGTGCCGCAGCGGGGGTACGCCGGAAGCCTTGGCGTATTACGCGGACGTCAACCAACACACGCGCTTGTACGGTATTCATGAAGGCGTGCGACCTCGCGTCGAGAACGAACCCAAGCCCGCCCGCAAGGAGAAACTCCAACAGCAGGAATATGCACGACCCTCGCTCCATGGAATGCGTGTCCTGTTCGACTTCAATGAGCACTTCATCGAGCTGAGCAATGCGGGAGAAGAAAAGCGCTCACTTGGGCTTTTGCTTCTAACGCTATTTGGACTTGTTGCCTTGTTTCCGACCTATGGCATAGGTCTCTTGCTTACGGACCAAAGACCGTACCCGCAGGATTGGTACATCGCGATGGGCATCTTGTTGCTGATGGGTGTTCTGGTTTTTCTCCTGATCTATTTCATGATCTGGCCCTACATGCTCGCGCCAACCTTCCTGACCAGTCTGCGCGCCCGCTACCGCTTCAATCGAACCACCCGCAAGGTCTACGCGCTGCGCCCAAAGAAGTACGGCGGCAACGTGGTGCTCGACTGGGACCGCGTGCAGGCGCATGTGCGCTGGGCGCCGCCCAAGTCGTGGACAGCCGAGGAGCTGGCCGCCAGCGAAACCGCACGCGAAGAACGCCTGCGCTCGGCAGGCCTGGACAGCAACCTGCTGCTGTACTGGCCCCCGCTGGACCCCAGCGATCCCGAGCGCAAGGGAGAGGACGTTCTGTGGGTAGGCCCCAGCGGCAGCGATGCATCCCTGTGGCAGTACATCCGCACCTTCATGGAAGAAGGCATGGATGCCGTGCCTCCTCCCGGAGAGGACGACTGGCTGCGCAAGGGTTTCAGCGGCCCTGGCGAGCATCTGGAAGAGACTGTCATGCACGGCGCGCACAGGCGCGACGACATCCTGGGCAGAGGCACCTCAGGTGCGACTTTCACCAGCTACGCGGTGAACTTCATCTGGGCACCGCTGCACAGCCTGGCCGAGCGGCTGTGCTACTGGCCCACCTTCCCGGAAGAATGGGGCAGCGACTGCGGCCAGCGCCGCCGCGAGAGCGGCATCGGCCCTGAGGAACCATTGCGGTGGGCCCACGGGAGTTGTCCCCATCGCCTGCACGATGAGTTCGTGCTTCGCAACGGCGCTGATCGTTCGACGAAATGAACTGTGCCGGGCATCCGCTGCATCGTCGGCAAACGAGCCCTGAAGAGCCATCGATGGACATAGGCATGACCGCAGACCGGCCTCACAGACACGCTCCCGGTCCCACCAGATCGAGCGCTGCGCCTCGCTGATCAGAGACAAGAACACCGGCGTGACTCGTTCGCCGGTTTCAAGCAACCGTGCAACGCATCGGCCACTTCGTGGATGCCTGGAACGCCAGCTTCCCGCGCTGCAAGAGGATCGCGACCACAGTTTCGATCATCGAAAAGCTGCATCGACTTTGCTCGCTGATCGACGAAATCGGAAGCTAGGGCAACTTGGCCCTCCACCTCAGCGGTTGCTCGGGCCCGATGCCGCTTTCGCGTCGTGCCTGGCCCGAGTCGCTTTTCCACTCCGAGGGAAAAACCGGCCAATAGCACAGGCACTCCACCAGCCAGTTGAGTACCCGATCCGGATCGCGGCCCTTGCATATCCATGCATTCGGGACCTCGGGAGCGGGCACGGCGTCCATGCCCCGCTGCATGAAAGTCTGCAGGTAGCGCCAAAGGCGCTCGCCGCTATTGCTCGGCCCAACCCAGATCAGGTCCTCCCCACGGCGTTGCGGATCCGCGGTATTCAGCGGTGGCCAATACAGCAGCAGGCAACCATTGCTGCTTGCACTGCGTCTTTTCCTTCGCGCTTCATCGGACAGGTCATAGCGTGGTACGCCAAGCCCCATGATCAGATCCAGCAGTCCAAAGTAGGCCAGGCTGCCATCCACTTCCCAGCCAAAGTGCCGCGATGCATTCAGCTGCTTGTGGAGTTCCTGAGTCGTTTCGTCGACCGACGCAGCATGGTGTCGGTTTTGCGCCGATTCGATAGGCGGCGCCCAATGAACGTGCGCTTGTGCACGCGACCAGTCGAGCATCGCATTGCCGCCCCATCGATCGGGCCGAAGCACATAGACCTTGCCAGTAGTCCGATTGAAGCGGTAGCGCGCACAGCGCGCGGTGAATATCTGGCCTGCGAACTCGCGCCACAGCATGACCGTCATAGGCACACTGAATATTGCCAGCGCCAGCACGCCAAGGAGCAGTCCAAGTTCCGCGAAGGAAGTCGGCGGAAAGGGCATCCGCGAATCGCCGACGAACACGATATTCCACAAGAACCACAGCGCACCCACGCCCATGATCAAGCAAAACGGTGCGAACAACGCCCGCATCACCAAGGCTATCCAACGCGGCGCTTCGCCGCTGCGCAGATTGCTCAGCTCCAGGAAGTGTTCGTTGAAGTCGAAGACCGTGGGCTCGGGCGGCCACAAGATCACCGGCTCTGACGAGGTGGGCTTGAGCGCGTGCCGCATGGGCGCATCTTGCAGATCGGCATAGTCCGCCAGTGCCTTGACAATGCCATGCTTGCGCCGATAGAGGTGAAAAGCAATTTCGAATGTGAACATCTTCGGAGGGGATATCTCGCGCGGTCTATTGCCGGTTCAAGCTGCAATTCACAACGCTTTGCTGAGGCCCGGCGTCAATCCTTCATTCGATCGATCGTCGTGCCGTCGGTCGCCGATATTTGTGTCGGCAATTGGCCATCTGGTCGCCCCCGCCCCGAGGAGAATTTGCAATGGGCGAGCCATCCCTGGCTGCGGCGCAGCCTGAATAACTCACGGCGGAAAAGGCAGGCTACGGCAGCAGCCCCGTATTGGCCGTGTCCAGCGGCAGCCTCGACACCTCTTCCAGCAGCAGCGCCAGCTGCCGGGCTGCCTCGTCGACCACCGCCTGCCCATGCGCCGCCGTGGCGGCGGCCGCGTTGCCGGCGGCGCCGTGCGGGTTGTAGTCCTCGATGGCCCAGCCCAGCTTGGCGCTCTTGCCGTTGCCCAGGATCGCGTAGTCGGCCGCGCGCTGGCGCGAGGTGGAGTCGAAATCCTGTGCCTCGCCCATGCGAACCAGCTGCGGCGACAGCGCCAGCATCATCGAGGTCTCGATCTCGCCCGCGTGCACGCCGAACCGGTGCTCCTGCGCGCTGAACTGCGCGCCCGCGTCGCCCAGCGGCAGGTTGAACCAGCTCACGCTGTAGACGATGAGGCCGTGCTCGGCGCGCAGCTCGCGCGCCACGATGTCCATCGGGCCCACGTGGCCGCCGTGGGCGTTGAACAGCACCAGCTTCTTCACCCCGGCACGCGCAACGCCGGCGCCGATTTCCTTCCACATGCGGATCAGCGTTTCGGCCGACAGCGTGAGCGTGCCCGCGAAGCGCGCGTGCTCGGGGCTCAGGCCGATCTGCTGGGTCGGCAGGAACAGCACCGGCAGTTCGGCCGGCAGCAGGGGCAGCGAGGCGGCGACGATGCCGTCGGCCAGCACCGTGTCCACGCCCAGCGGCAGGTGCGGGCCGTGCTGCTCGGTCGCGCCCAGCGGCAGCACCGCGACGGTGATCGCCGCATCGAGCGACGCGAAATCGCGCGTGGTGAGCTGGGACCAGAAACGGGGCAACGGAGGGGCCGAAGGAGCATTCATCGCGCAATCTTAGGCTGGTGGCGAGCCGGCCTCGAAAGCTTCGGTCCGGACAAGGCGGTCGACGCGGACGCCAAAAACGCCAAGCTATTCACACATACAACCAGTTCGTGGCACTTTGGTTTGCGTTAGTTAACAGTTCTGTCTAGAGTGATTCTTGATTTGATTTTCTAGAACCGCCGACCTGTCACATATCGGTGGTTCGGCTTTCGCGGCGGCATCTCTAGTCGTGAAAGCTGTGGTTCCAAGGGAGCAGAGTGTTCATCCAGAAAAAAACTGGAGGCACGGTCACGGACGGACGCAAATCGGCGTCCGCCCGATCGTTGCCTCGCCATCTCGCGCAGGCGGCACGAGAATTTCCGTCCCTCGTCTGCATGCTGGCCTTCGGCGCGTCCGGGGCATTCGCAGGACCGTCGGTCACCGCGGCACCCGCGGTCGACCGGAGTGCATCAGCCTACGACGCCCAGCGGCACGATGCGCTGATCGTCGCGCGCCGCGAAGGCCGCATCACCGCGGCCCAGGCGCTGCAGCAATTGAAGGACTGGCTCGCCGCGCCGATCGACGGCGCAGCCCGCCAGCGAGTGGCCTCCGATGCGATCGCGATCGCCTCCGCCGACGGCCGTTTTGCCGAAGCCGCCGCGCTGGGCCGCCAGGCCAAGCCGTCGAAACTGAGCGACTACGCCCTGGGCCCGCTCGCACTGGCCGCGCGGCGCACGCATGACCTTGCCCTGCAGGGCGAAGCCATCGGCCTCTGGCGCGCGCATCAGCCCGGGGCGCGCGAGGCGCGCATCCACGAGGCCTACTGGCGCCTCGACAGCGGCGACGTCGCGGGCGCGCAGGCGCTGTACCGCGCGCTGTCGCAGCCGGCGCCCACGCAGGTCGAAGACCGCGTCGCGCTGCTGGAGCTGCGCGCCGCCCTGGCGCGCGCCGAAAAAGATCCGCTGCAGGCGCTCGCCGCCTATACCGAGGCCGGCGCACTGCGGCCCGGGCGCGGCGACATCCGGCGCGAGGCCGACTTCCTGCTCGCGAGCAGCGGCGCCGCATCGAGCGCCTTCGACAACGCCGAGGCAGCGGAGCGCGCCGCGCCGGGCAGCTTTTCGCCGCTGGCGCTTTCCACCCTGCAGCAGGAGGCGCTGGCGCAGCGGCTGCGATGGGCGATCCAGGCGCGCGACCAGCGCATTGGCGCGGAGCGCGTCACTGCACTCGATCGCGTGCTCGGCGACCAGGAAGCCGCCTTGGCACGGGCCGATGCCGCGGCCTCGAAAGCCGCGACCGAAGACGCCGGCGCATGGCGCACCGTGCGCGCGCGGCTGCTGTCCGATCGCCTGCTCGCGCTGGTCGAACGCGGCCGCCCGGCCGACGCCGTCGCGCTCTACGACACAGTGCGCGCCACAGGCACGGAACTGCCGCCCTACGGGCTCGGCGCCGCGGCGCGCGCGCTCGCACAGGAGCGCCGCTCGGCCGAGGCCGTGCCGATCTACGAAACGGCCATCGCCCGCGGCGGCGCCGACCTGCCCATGCCCAACGACATCCACCTGGGGCTGGTCTACGCCTATCAAGACGTCGGCCGCTTCAGCGATGCCGAGGCACTGCTGCAGCGGCTCGAAGCCGCCACGCCGGCCCTGCTGCACCTCGCGCCGGAAGCCGGCCGCCCCAACGGCGAGTACACCGAGGTGAGCGGCATGCGCGGGCTGATGCAGCTCTACACCGACCGGCCGGCGCTCGCGCAGCAAAGCTTCGCGGCCCTGGCGCGCGAAGCGCCGTTCAACGCCGGCTACGCCTCTGGCGCCGCCCTCACCGAGCGGCTGCGCGAGCACCCCGAAGCCGCGCTCGCACGCTTCGAGGCGCTGGCGACCGACGCGCCCTACGACGTCGGCGCACGCACCGGCCATGTCGAGGCGCTGCTCGATGCCGGTGAATTCGGCGAAGCCCGCCGCCGCGCGGAATCGCTCGCCGCCGACCTGCCCGACTCGAAGCAGGTGCGCGACATGGAACGCAGGCGGCTCACCCAGGTCGGCCCACGGCTCGACGTGGACGCCGGAGCCTCCTCCGGCGGCGCGGCCATCGCCAACCGCGAATGGCGCATCGACAGCCGGCTCGCCTCGGGCCTCATCGACGACCAGTGGCGCGTGTTCTACGACCAGTCGCTGGGCCGCGGAACCACCGATCTCGGCAGCGCCAACTGGGCGCGCGGCGGCCTCGGCCTGGGCTGGCAGCGCGGCCGCTGGCTGGCCGAAGGCGTGCTGCAGCATGCGAACGGCGGCCCCTACCGCAACAGCGCGGCTGGCCGGCTCGACTACCGCGCAAGCGACGCCTGGCGGCTGTCGGCCACCTACGACGGCGACAGCAGGGAACTGCCGTGGAAAGCGCGCGCGGCCGGCATCGGCGCGCACGAGGCCGGCGCGAGCGTGGGCTACGTGGTGAACGAATCGCGCCGCTTCGACCTGAAGTGGCAGCAGCTCGACTTCAGCGACGGCAACCTGCGCAGCGGTCTCGGCCTCGGCTGGCGCGAACGCTGGGTGAGCACGCCGGCGTTCCAGCTCGAAACGACGCTCGGCGCCGACGCGAGCCGCGGCCGCGACATCGACACCGCGCCCTACTTCAACCCGTCGAGCGACGGCAGCGCGCAGCTCTCGGCACGCGCGCAGTGGCTTGGCTGGAAGCGCGACGACCGACAGTTCTTCCACGTCGTCGAGCTCGGCGGGGGCACCTATCGGCAGGCGGGCTTCGGCAGCGGCCCGACGTGGAGCCTGCGCTACGAGCACCGCTGGAACCTCGGTTCCAAGCTCGCGCTGCGCTACGGCCTGCGCATTGCCAGCCACCCCTACGACGGCGTGCGCGAACTACAGCGCGGCGTTTTCCTGAACCTCTCGATGCCCCTGCAGTGATGCGAACGACGAACAACCCTTTCACCTTCCTGCGCGCGGTCCTTGCGTGGCTGCTGCTGGCGCTTTCGCTGCCGGCCCTTGCGCAGCCCCTGCCGAGCGCCGACCCCGACGACGGCGTGAGCTTTCGCGTGATCGCCTTCCACGACGTGCGCGCCAACGTGCGCGCGAGCTTCGAAACCTCGCCCGAGGCGACCGCGGTGGACGAGCGCACCTTCGCCGAGACCTTGGCCTGGCTGCAGTACAACGGCCACCACCCGGTGAGCCTGCAGCAGATCGTCGATGCGCGCGCCGGCGGCAAGCCGCTGCCGCCCAAGCCCGTGCTGCTGACCTTCGACGACGGCTATCGCAGCGCCTACACCAAGGTGTTCCCGCTGCTCAAGCGCTACAACTACCCGGCGCTGTTCGCGCTGGTGACGAGCTGGCTCGAGGTACCCGAGGGTCAACCGGTGCACTGGGGCGACAAGCCCGCGCCGCGCGAGAACTTCCTGCTGTGGAGCGAGGCCGCCGAGATGGCCCGCTCGGGCCTCGTCGAATTCGCGAGCCACAGCGACGCCATGCACACCGGCATCCTCGCCAACCCGCAGGGCAACATGCTGCCGGCCGCTGCCACGCACCGCTACGACCCCAAGACCGGGCGCTACGAGGACGATGCCGCCTACACGCAGCGCATCGAGTCCGACCTGCGCCGCAGCCGCGAACTCATCGAAAAGCGCACCGGCGCGAAGGTGCGCTCGATGGTGTGGCCCTATGGCGCCTACAACGCGGCAGCGCTCAAAGCCTCCGAGCGCGCGGGCATGCCCATCACCCTCACGCTGGACGACGGCTCGAACACGCCGACGGTTCCGCTCGCGCGCGTCCGCCGCGCGCTTGCGGAGTACGACAACGAGGCGCCCGAATACGCCCGGCTGCTGCGCAGCCCCGCAGGCGGCGAGGTCTGGCCCGTCAACCGCGTGATGCACGTGGACCTCGACTACGTGTACGACCCCGACCCGGCCCAGCAGGAGCGCAACCTCTCGAAGCTGATCGACCGCGTGGCCGCCGTGCGCCCGCGCTCGGTGTTCCTGCAGGCCTACGCCGACCCCGACGGCGACGGCGTGGCCGACGCGCTGTACTTTCCCAACCGGCACCTGCCGATGCGCGCCGACCTGTTCAGCCGCGCGGCCTGGCAGCTGCGCAGCCGCGCCGGCGTGAAGGTCTATGCATGGATGCCGGTGACGGCCTTCCGCCTGCCGGCCTCGAATCCGCTCGCCACCCACACGGTGATGGCGCAGGGCGGCGCGATGCCGGCCGGCCGCTACCACCGGCTCACGCCTTTCGACCCCGCGGTGCGCGCGCTGGTCGGCGACATCTACGAAGACCTCGGCCGCCACGCCTTCTTCGGCGGCCTGCTGTTCCACGACGACGCGACGCTGTCCGACGACGAGGATGCGAGCCCCGCCGCCCTCGCCACCTACGCCCGCTGGGGCCTGCCGGCCGACGTGGCCGCGATCCGCGCGAAGCCGGAACTGACGGCGCGCTGGACCGCCGCCAAGACGCGCTACCTGATCGACTTCACGCACGAACTGGCCGCGCGCGTGGGCGCCTGGCGGCCCGCGCTGGAAACCGCGCGCAACCTTTATGCACGGCCGGTTCTCGACCCCCAGGCCGAGCAATGGTTCGCGCAGAACTACGAGGCCTCGCTCGCGGCCTACGACTACGTCGGGCTCATGGCGATGCCGCGCATGGAGCGCGAGGCCCGAACCGACGCCGACAGCGATGCCTGGCTCTCGCGGCTCGCGCAACGCGCGGCCGGCACGCCGCGCGGCCTCGACGGCACCGTGTTCGAACTGCAGGCGCGCGACTGGCACACCGGCAAGCCCGTGCCCGACGCCGAGCTCACCCGCCAATGGACGCTGCTGCAGCGCGCCGGCGTGCGCCACCTGGGCTACTACCCCGACGACTTCCTGAACGACCAACCCTCGCTGGAAACCGTGCGCCGCGCGATCTCGGTGCGCACGCTGCTGCCGCGCGCGCTGCGTGCCCCGGCCGCCGCGACGACCCCTGCACAGCCCGCGCCATGACCACCGTCCAGATCCTCGCGCACTCGTTGCCCACGCTGCTGTTCGGCTTCGTCTTCTACTACCCCTTCTTCATGGCCTACGTGTGGATGGCGGGCGGCCTCTCGCATGCATGGGTGTTCGAGCGCAGGCGCGACGCCGACGCCAATCCGCTCGACTCGCTGCCCTCGCACCCGCTGGTCACAGTGGTGGTGCCCTGCTTCAACGAAGCGCCGCACCTGCGCGAGGTGATCGAGCAGCTGATGCGCACGCGCTACCCGCACTACGAGGTCATCGCCGTGAACGACGGCAGCACCGACGGCACCGGCGAGCTGCTCGACCAGATGACGCAGGAATACAGCCGCCTGCGCGTGATCCACAACGCCAGCAACCAGGGCAAGGCGGTCGGGCTCAACACCGCCTGCCAGCTCGCGCGCGGCGAATACATCCTGGGCATCGACGGCGATGCGCTGGTGGACGTCGACGCCATCGCATGGATGCTGCGGCCGATGCTGCGCTCCGAACGCATCGGCGCGGTCACCGGCAATCCGCGCATCCGTACGCGCACCACGCTGCTCGGACGCATGCAGGTGGGCGAGTTCTCTTCGATCATCGGGCTCATCAAGCGCTCGCAGCAGCTGGTGGGCACACTCTTCACCGTCTCGGGCGTGCTCGCCATGTTCCGGCGCCGCGCCGTGATCGAGGTCGGCTTCTGGAGCCCCGACGTACTCACCGAGGACATCGACATGAGCTGGAAGCTCCAGCTCGGGGGGGGGGGGGGGGGGGGGGGGGGCCGCCCCCGCGGGGGGG
>NZ_JBGLYN010000063.1:0-39068 GCF_047304045.1 Variovorax sp. Varisp85 | reverse complement strand
CCCGCACAGCGGCATCGGCGGTATCGCGCCTATGTCCAGACTCAACTCGTCAAGAAACAACCTCTTGACGCTTCACACCTAGCCGCCCGCCTGCCCCCCCAGGGCCGCGCGAAGCTCGACGCGTCCCCGGCCCTCTAAGATGCTCGCTGTTTTAGATGACCTGAAGACGCGAGAGGCAAGGGAGGGCCGCGCATGATTTCTTTGCTTCACACCGCGGACTGGCAGATCGGCCGCGTGTTCTCGCAGTTCGAACCCGACGACGCCGCGGCGCTGTTCGAGGCGCGCTTCAAGGCGGTCGAACTGCTGGCCGGCATCGCCGCCGAACGCCAGGTCGACGCCGTGCTGGTCGCGGGCGACGTGTTCGACCTGCAGACCGTGTCCGACAAGACCATCCGCCGCATGTTCAACGCCATGCAGGGCTTTGCCGGCCCCTGGCTGTTGATTCCGGGCAACCACGATTCCGCTTTGAGCGAATCGGTCTGGAGCCGCGCGCAGCGGCTGGGCGCCATCGCGCCGAACGTCGTCTGCTGCCTGGAGCCCAAGCCTCGCACGGTGGCCGGCAAGTTCACGCTGCTGCCGGCGCCGCTCACGCAGCGCCATACCTACGGCGACCTCACCGACTGGTTTGCCACCGCGCAGGGCGAGGAAGGGCTGCCGCGCATCGGGCTGGCGCACGGCTGCGTGCAGGGCATCCTGTCGGAGGACATCGACTCGGCCAATCCCATCGCGGCAGGGCGCGCCGCGCAGGCGCGGCTCGACTATCTCGCGCTCGGCGACTGGCACGGCACCCGGCAGATCGACGAGCGCACCTGGTATGCGGGCACGCCCGAGACCGACCGCTTCAGGGCCAACGATTCGGGGCAGGCGCTGCTCGTGACCATCGCGGAGGCCGGCGCCGTGCCGGCGGTGGAGCCGATTCGCACCGGCCAGTTCGCCTGGCAGCAACTGGAGCCTCGGCTCGCGGTGCCTTCCGACATCGACGAACTGGTGGAGAAGCTGGAGCGCGTCGGCAGCAGCGACGTGCTGCAGCTGCGCGCGCAAGGCGCCTGCGACCTCGGCGGCCACAACAGGCTGGGCGCCGCGCTCGATGCTGCCCGTGCCCGCGCGCGTGCGCTGGTGTGGGACGGCGAGGCCCTGCGGCTGGATCCGACGGAAGAAGACATCCAGGCGCTGCATGCCGACGGCTTCGTCGGCGAGGCCTTGCAGGAACTGCGCGCGCAGCAGGGCGATGCCGATGCGGAACTGGCGCGCGATGCACTGCTCACGCTGGCCCGCATCCTCGACCTGCAAGGTTCTGCGCGCACCGGAGCCGGCGCATGAAGCTGCAGCGTCTTCGCATCGAGAACTTCAAGCTGTTCCGCGCGCCACTGGAAATCGACGGCTTCACGGACGGGCTGAACCTTTTCGCGGCGCCCAACGAGTCGGGCAAGTCCACCGTCGCCGAGGCCATTCGCGCCGCCTTCTTCGAGCGGCATCGCTCGAGCGCGGTCGAGCACCTGCGGCCGTGGGGAGAAAGTTCGGTGACGCCCACGGTCGAGCTCGACTTCGAACTCGACGGCAAGCCGTGCCGGCTCACCAAGGCCTTCCTCGGCAAGAAGCGCTGCGAGCTCATCATCGACGGCAAGGCCATGGACGGCGCGGTGGCGGAAGACCACCTGGCGTCGCTGCTCGGCTTTCGCTTTCCGGGCAAGGGTGCCAGTACGCCGGAGCACATGGGCATTCCGGGGCTGTTGTGGATCAAGCAGGGCACCTCGCACGACATTGCCGGCGCCGTGGGCTTCGCCAGCGACCACCTGCGCAACGCGCTCGGCGAATCGCTTGGCGAACTGGCGTCCAGCCATGGCGATGCGGTGCTGAAGGCGGTGGAAGGCGAACGCAACGAGTTGCTCACCCCCTCGGCCGGGACGCCGCGTGGCGCCTTCGCCGATGCCATCAGGCTGCGCACGGATCTCGGGGCCGAACTCGAACGGCTGTACGCCGACATCGAGGCCTATCGGTCCGGCGTGGACCGCCTGTCCGGCCTGCGCCGCGACCATCAGCGCGACGAAGCGGCGCGGCCCTGGGCGGCCTTGCGCGAGCAGCTCGTCGTTGCGCAGCAGCGGCTGGACGAAGCCAAGGGGTTGAACGACCGAAAGAACGCGCAGGACGCCGTGCTCAAGCAGGTCGCCGCCCAGGTGAATTCCTGGCGCACCCAGCTGCAGGCGATGGAGCGCGAGGAAGCCACGGTCGTCCTGCGGCAAAAGAACCTGCAGGCGGTTCAGGAGGGCCTGGCCAAGGCGTTGGGCGAACTGCAGGCGTGGGAGCCTCGCCACGCGGCAGCGGCGCAGGCCGATGCCGCCGCGCGCGAAAACCTGCGCGCGGCGCGGCAGGCAGCTTCGCGCATTGCGCAGGAGAGAGCCGTCGAAAGCCTGGCCGAGCAGCTTGCAGCGCTCGTACAGAGCCACGAGAAGGCAAGGAGCGAGCAGGACAAGGTCTCGCGCCTGCAGGCCGAAGCCCAGGCGCTCGCGGTGCCCGAAGGCGAGCTCAAGCGGCTTCAGCGTTGCGCCGATGCGCTTCGCACGGCACAGGCCAGGCTCGATGCGGTCGCGACGGCCCTGGAGTTCGAACTGCAGCCCGCGGCGAGGGTGCGGGTCGCCGGCATCGAGCTTTCCGGTTCGAAGCGCCAGACCGTCATCGCGAGGACCGACATCGAGATCGAAGGCATCGGCCGCATCACGGTGCTGCCGGGCGGGGCCGACCTGGAGAGCCTCGCCATCGAGCGCGACCGTGCGCGCGACGAAATTGCCGCGCTGCTCCAAAGCCTGCGCGCCGAGAGCGTGGCGGCCGTGGAGGAGCGCGTGCGGCTGCAAGCGCTGCGCAAGGGCGAAGCCGGCGCGGCAGAGGCCGTGCTGGCTGCGCTCGCCCCCAAGGGATTAAGCGCGCTCGCTGCCGACATCGCCATGCGCGAAGCCCGGCTCGCGCAAGCGCGGCAGGTTCTGCAGAACATGCCGCCGGCACCTGTGGCTGGCGCGGCGGTGCCGCCGAGTGCGCAGGCGGAGTCGGAAGAGAGCGTCGCGCGTGCCGCGCTGGAGGCCGCATCCGCAGCGCTCAACGACGCCAAGATCGCTGCCGGCAATGCGCGGGAGCAGGTCAGGGCGGCCGGGGATGAACTCGCGGCGGTGAAGGCCACGCTGGACGACCCGATGCGCGCCTCCCGCAAGGTGGAGGCCGGCGCAGCCCTGACGGATGCGCTGGCACAGCAATCGGCCCTGCAGGACAAGGTCGCCGAACTCGCACAGCAGTTGCAGACCGTCAACCTGCCCGTGCTCGCGCAGGACGTGGAACGGCTGGAGCGCAGCGCAAGGCAAGCCGAAGCCACGCACAGCCAGCGGGCCAACGAGATCACCCGGCTCGAGGTCGAACTGGAAACCAGGGGCGCGCTGGGCCAGGAAGAAGCAGCGTCGGAGAAGCAGCGCGAATTCGAGCATGCCGCGCGGCGCTGCACCGAACTCGAACGCCGTGCGAAGGCGCTGGACCACCTGCTGAAGCTGTTGCGCGAGAAGCGCTCGGCCCTGGCGCGGCGCCTGCGCGCGCCGCTGCAGAAGCACCTCGACCACTACCTGCAGATTCTTTTTCCCGGTGCACAGGTCGAGGTCGGCGACGACCTCTCGCCGGGCCGCATCACGCGGCAGGGCTTGCGCGGCGCCCAGAGCGGGGACTTCGCGGAACTCAGCGTGGGCGCACGGGAGCAGATGGGCGTCGTCGCCCGGCTGGCCTATGCGGACCTGCTGAAGGAAGCGAGCAAGCCGACCCTGCTCATCCTCGACGATGCCCTGGTCAACACCGACGAAGAGCGTCTGCGGCAAATGAAGCGGGTGCTGTACGACGCGGCGGCGCGGCACCAGATCCTGATCTTCAGCTGCCACCCCGACGTCTGGCGGGATCTCGGGGTCGTGGCGCGAAACATCCCGTAGCCCACAACCCGCGGCGCGGTTCGATGCGCTGCGCATAGGCGCTTTGTCATGGCCCCGACCCCGCACGGGCAGGGCGCTTGGCTCCCCCGCAAAGGGGCGCTTCGCTCATGTGCGAAGGCGGCGTGATTCCTAAAGTCATCCCCAGGCCGAACGCTTCTGCCCATACCGGGCAAACAGGCAGTTCAGGCCGGCAACGACAACCGGGGAACACACATGCAAACGCTCGCACTGCCGCCGAGACTCTTCATGAACCTGCTGCGCGAAGACGCAGGCATGTCACTCATGGAGTTCGCGCTGATCGGTGCGCTCGTGGTGGTCGTGTGCCTGCTCCTGTGGCTCGCCATCCGGCGCAGCGCCTGAACCCGCGGAGCCCACCATGCAGGAATTCAACGCCGTTCTCGAACTGCTGGGAATGCTGGTTTCCGACGTTCGCATGCTCGCGCTCTTCGCGCTGCTCGGCGTGGCCGCCGTCAGCGACTGGCGCTTCTACCGCATTCCCAACTGGCTGACCTTCGGTGGCGCGCTCTTCGCGCTCATCGCCGGAACGCTTGCGGCCCGCACGCCCACCGTGGGCGCATTGAGCGCATTCGGCGGACTGGCCGTCGGCTTCGGCGCAATGCTGACGTTCTATGTGATCGGGATCATGGGCGCCGGCGACGTCAAGCTGATGGCGATGGCAGGGGCCTTCCTTGGGCCCCAGCAGACGCTGATGGCCGTGCTCTGCACCTTCATCGTCGGCGGCGTGGTGGCCCTGGCCTTCGCGATCCATCGGCGCCGCCTCGGGCACATGCTGGCCAATGTCAAGGCTGCGGCCCAGGGCATGGCGGTCTCCAGCATCGTGGGAATTCGTCCCACCGGGCACGTTTCGGCGGAGCAGTCCGTCGGAAAGCTGCCCTACGGAATCTGCATTGCGGCGGGCACGGTGATCAACGTGCTTGCGCACCAGCTGGGCTACGTCTAGCCCTTTCATTCATTCACCAATTTCTCATCCAACGCGAGGTTCACATGAAGAACATCAAGGCGCTCGGGCTGATCTTTCTGGCCTTGCTCACAGGGCTGGCCGCCGCGGTCTATGCGACCGGGTGGATATCGCGGCAAGGCGGAATCGCTTCCAACAAGGTGGTCGTGGCCGCCGTCGACATCGAACTGGGCAGCCGCGTCAACGCGCAGATGCTCTCCACGGTCGACTGGCCCGCTGGCTCCATACCGAGCGGCTCGTTAAGCGACATCAAGGCGCTGAACGACCGCGTGGTGAAGGTCGGCGTGCTGCGCGGCGAAGCGATCATGGAAGGCAAGCTGGCGCCGGTGGGCACCCAGGGCGGGCTGTCGGCGGTGATCGCCAGCGGCAAGCGGGCCATGACGGTGCGCGTCAACGACGTGGTCGGCGTTGCCGGCTTCGCATTGCCGGGCAACTACGTCGACGTGATGGTCAACGCCCAGCAGGACAAGGACAAGGCCAAGGGCGAGCAGAACAGCCAGATCAGCAAGACCGTGCTGGAGAAGGTCCTGGTGCTGGCGGTTGCACAAGAGGCCAACCGCGACGACACCAAGCCGAAGGTGGTGAGCGCCGTGACGCTGGAGCTCTCGCTCGAGGACTCCGAAAAGCTCGACTTGGCACGCAGCGTGGGAACCCTGTCGCTCGTGCTGCGCAACCAGATGGACAAGACCACCGTCGCAACGGGCGGCATCACCAAGGGCCAGTTGTTCGGCGAGAAGGAAATCCTGCCGATCGCCACCACGGTGGCGGCGGCGGCGCCGGCCCGGCCGCGAGTGGCGCGCACCGGCCCTGCCATGGCGCCTGCGTCCCAGTGCGTGGAAGTGATCCAGAACGCCACTCGCTCTCTCGCCTGCTTCTGATCCAAACCTCCAGGAGGAACACCAAGTGCACTATCTCTCTCCCACCCCCGCCTGGTTGCTGGCGGCACTCACGATGATGGCGGCCCCCGCCATCTCCGCCGAACTCGCGGTGCCTGCCGCGGCTGCGGCCGCCACCGCCGCCGTTGCGGCGCCCGCGGCACCAGCCACCCGGCGCTGCACCGCGATCATTCCGGACGACCAGCCGACGCAGGCCGTACTGGGCAAGTCGGTGGTCATCCCGCTGAAGGCCCGCGTCGTCCGCATCGTGGTCAGCGGGCAGCCGCCGAGCCGGGCGCCTGCGGCGGCTGCCGTGCCGGCGGGCATGGCGCCGCCTGCACCGGCCGCGGCTGCGAATGCCGGCGACGGCATTGCCGATGTCGACGTGACGCTGCTGAGCCCGACCGACCTGTTCTTCCGCGGCCGCCAGGCGGGCTCGATGAACGTCGTGCTGCAGAGCGCGGACGGCACTTGCTACATCAAGGATGTGATCGTCACCATCGATCCGGGAGCGCTGCAGTCCAAGCTGGCAGAGCTGATGCCGGAAGAGAGCCGCATCCGCGTGCGCAGCGCGGAAAAATCCATCGTGCTCACCGGCGAGATCAGCGATGCGCTCAAGCTCGACGACGTGATGAGCCTTGCGTCGGCCTATGGCGCCGACGGCAAGAAGGTTGTGAACCTGCTGCGTGTCACGGCGCCGCAGCAGGTCATGCTCGAGGTGAAGATTGCCGAGGTCAGCAAGACCTTGCTCGACCGGTTGGGCTCGCGCGTGGGCATTGCGCGCACGGGCAACGGCGGCTTGAACAACTACTCGCTGATCTCCAACTTCCTGAGCACGGGCGCGGGGCTGGTTCAGGCGCTTCGCGTCGGCCGCACCTCGCTGACCATCGACGGCCAGAAGGACGACGGGCTGGTGCGCATCCTCGCGGAGCCCAACATCATGGCCATCAGCGGCCAGCAGGCCAGCTTCCTGTCGGGTGGCAAGATATTCATTCCGGTGGCGCAGAGTGCCGCCGGCGGCGGAGGGACGAACATCACGCTGGAGGAGAAGGAGTTCGGCATCGGGGTCAAGTTCACTCCGACCGTGCTCAACGGCGACCGGGTCAATCTCAAGATGGTGTCCGAGGTGTCGGACCTGTCGCAGACCGGTTCGCCCTTCACCACCGTATCGGGCGTCACTGCCGTGCTGCCTTCGCTGACGGTGCGCCGCGCCGACACCACCGTGCAGCTCAACGACGGCCAGAGCTTCGTCATTGCCGGGCTCATCAAGAGCAACGTGACCGAGACCATCAAGCGCTACCCCGGGCTCGGCGAGGTGCCGGTGATGGGGGCACTGTTTCGCAGCACAGAGTTCCAGAACGACCAGACCGAATTGATGTTCGTCATCACCCCGCGCCTGGTCCGGCCGCTGGCCGAGTCGCCGCGAGTACCGACGGACAACCACGTCGTTCCCAGCCGCGCCGAGGTCTACCTGAACGGCGCCCTCGAAAGCACCACCCCGGCATCGGCCGCCCCGGCCAGCGACACCCAGTGAGGAGCACCGCCATGTTCATCAGATCGATCACCCTTGCGCTCGTATGCCTCCTGGCGACCGGCTGCTCGCATGTCACGCCCAACTACGACGCGCGCTTCGGCGACGCTGTGCGCGACGCCAAGAGAAAGATGACGCTGAACCCGGAGGCCGGAAAGAACGGCAACCCGGTCGTGGGTATGGATGGCCGTGCGGCACGCGAGTCGATGAATCAGTACCACGAGTCTTACAAGACGCCGCCACCTGCGGTCAATGTCATCAACATCGGCGGCCAGATCGGCGGCTCGGCGAAGTGACAGACCGCCTTTTTCGGATTCGTTCCACAGAGTCTTCACACGGAAAGGAGAGCGCCACGAATCGCATGAAATTTCTTCCCCACCACGTCATTTTTCAAACCTGATTTCCAACTGTTCAAACCTTGAAAGGAAAGAACCATGAAAAACTTTCTCCAGGCCATCGGCCAATCCACCCGCGGGCTGCTGCGCGACGAAGAGGGCGCACAGGTCATCGAATACGCGCTGATCATCGCTGTGGTCTCGATCACGCTGATCGTCGCGCTCAAGGCGCTCACCAACAACGGCGGTGGCTTCTCGACCTTCATCACTCACGTGACCAACTGCCTCAGCGGGACGTCCTGCCCATAAGCAGATCGAGGGCGGGTGGCGGGCCGGCTTGTCCGATGCTCACCGCCTGCCGCTCAGTCGGCTTGCCCAACACAGAAGCGAGGTCCTCATCATGTTCAAGTCATTTCTGCGGGGCGAAAGCGGCGCCCAGGTGATCGAGTACGCGCTCATCATCGCCGTGGTCTCCATCGCGCTGGTCGTTGCGCTGCAGCCGTTGGTGACCGACGGCACCTTCGACAACTTCATCGCGAAAGTCGCAGGCTGTCTCGACGGTTCGGGCTGCTCCTGAGCCCCATTTAGCGAACCGCAGTCACCTCTCGAGGAGTCGATCATGCAAGTCCGCAGTCTTCATCACCGTCAAGGCGGCGCGATGATCGTCACCGCCGCGCTGCTCATGTTGTTCCTTCTGGGCTTCATGGGCATCGCGCTCGATTTCGGACATCTGTTCGTCGTCAGGACCGAACTGCAGACGGCGGTGGACAGTTGTGCGCTGGCCGCCGCGCGCGAACTCGACAAACAGGGCTCGGCGATCACGCGGGCAAAGAGCGCCGGCCAGACAGCCGGCAACGCGAACCGGGTGAATATGCAGTCAGCCACCTGGAGCGGGCAGGGCCAGATCGTGGCCACTGAAATCACGTTCCGCGATGCTGCCTATGCGTCCACGATCGATCCCCTCGTCGCCACCTATGCACAGTGCGTGCACACGCAGCCCAACCTCGTCATCTGGCTCATGAAGGCCATGGGTGCCTTCTCTGGAAATGCCGCCGCCTACCCCGCGACGGGCAGTGTCGCGGCCAGCGCGGTCGCAACCCGTGCCAGCGCGCAGACCACCTGCCCGATTCCCGTCGCACTCAAGCCGAAGCCCGGAGGCGTTGCACCGAACTACGGGCTCAACGTAGGCGACTGGGTGAAGTTGATCCAGGCGCAGAACGCATCTGCCGGCGGCCAGATCGGTTGGGCCAATCTCGACGGCAGCAACAGTGCCTCGGAAACCGAATCCGAGCTTAACAACCATTGCGGCACCAAAGTGGGCGACACGCTCGGCACTCCCGGCGTGCAGACCTCGGTGGCCGATGTCTGGAACCAGCGCTTCGGCATCTACAAGAACAGCGGCGATCCGAGCGTGGGACGGCCTGACTACACCGGCTATGCCTACACCGCGCTCAACTGGCCCGCGCAGTTCAATGCCTACGACGGCCCTGCGCCCGGATCACCCGCAACCGCCCAGAATTTCTTGACCAAACGGGCCGCCTACGCATCCTGCGCCGACACCGGCACGAAAGTGAATGGCGCAAACAGCTGCGAATCGATCACGGGACTGTCCCTCAACAGCTTTCAGAAACTGGCAGCGCCTGGAAACGTTGCGGGTGGTCACAAGCAGTACGGCCTGGACCGCCGCATCGTTACGGTACCGGTCATCGACGGCGGCAACCACGTGATCGACTATGCGTGCATGCTGATGCTGCAGCCACTGCAGATCCCGATGAGCGACACATGGCTGGAGTTCCGCGGCAACGCGGGTTCTGCTGGCAGCCCCTGCACCACCAGCGGGCTGGCCGGCGGAGCTGCAGGCCCGCTGGTTCCGGTCCTGGTGAGATGAGGTGAGCATCATGAAAAAGTCCCATCGCACCCAGCATGGCGCGGCACTGATCGAGCTGGCGCTCATCACACCGCTGCTGCTGCTGCTGACCTTTATTACCACCGAATTCGGCCGCGCAATGTACGAATACAACGCGGTCGTCAAGTCGACCCGCGACGCGGTGCGCTACCTGTCGGTGCAGACGCCCGGCACGCACGTCACCGAGGCGCGTAACTTGATCGTGTACGGCAACACTGGCGGCACCGGTTCGCCGCTGGCGCGCGGGCTGAGCCTGTCGAACGTACCGGCCGGCAGTTGCTGCACCTGGCAGTCGGCCGGTGCGAGCCCGATCATCACCACGGTCACGGTGCGCGTCAGCAGCTACACCTTCCATTCGATGTTTCCTTCGGTGATAGGCGTGGTCTTTGCGGACGCGAACGGCAACATCGTCTTCAGCGACATCACCGCCACCATGAGGGCTCCGTCATGAGACACCATGTCAACGGCGCGACCACCGTCGAGTTCGCCCTGGGCCTGCTCATCTTCCTCATGCTCGTTCTGGGCATCGTGGACTTCTCCCGCATGCTGTTCACGTGGAGTGCGGCCCAGGAGGCAACACGCGAGGGGGCCAGGTATGCCGTGGTGTGCGACGACACGGGCCAGCAAGCACTCGTGCTAGCCCGCATGAAGGCGCAGCTGCCGCAGATCAGCACCGTGTCTGTGGCGTGGGCGCCGTCGGGCTGCACGGCATCGACCTGCGAGGGCGTCACCGTGAGCATCACCAGCTTGAACTATCAATGGATCTCTCCCATCGTGGGGGCCACCGCACCGCTGATCCCGATGCCGGTGTTCTCCACCTACTTGCCGCGCGAGGTCATGCGCAAGGATCCGAACAGCGCAGCCATCTGCTCCTAGCCAACACACCGGACACGACCATGAAGATCGCCATCATCTCCCCCAATCCGAACCACCTCCAGGACATGCGCAAGGTCCTCGAGGCGCGCTCCCATCAGGTGTCGCTGTTCGAGGGCGGCAAGAGCCGCATGCAGTGGGTCGTCGAGAAGGCGGCTCCGGAGCTTCTGCTGGTCGACGGCATGTGCTGCGACCTTCAGGAGCTGGCACTGGTGGAAAAGCTCACTCTGCAGTACCCGGCGATCGCGGTGGTGTTGCTGTGTGCGATGCAGACCCCGGAGTTCCTGATTCACGCGATGCGCGCGGGGGTGCGCGAGGTGCTGCCGTCTCCCTCCGACACCGCCGCGCTCGAGGCCGCCGTCGAGCGCATCGCGCTCAAGATGGCCAGCACGCAGGCGCGCAGCCCCGGCCAGGTGGTGGCATTCATGCCCTGCAAGGGCGGCAGCGGATCGACCTTTCTCGCAACCAACATCGGCTATCAGCTCTCGCGGGAGCGCTCGGTGCTGCTGATCGACCTGAACCTGCAGTTCGGCGATGCGCTGTCATACGTGAGCGACATGCGCCCGAGTTCCACGATGGCGGACGTTGCGCGCGACATCGGCCGCCTAGACGCCTCGCTGCTCGCAGCGAGTGTGGTGCGCGTGGCGCCGGGCTTCAGCATCCTGCCCGCACCCGACGATCTTTCGCGAGCGATGGATGTCAAGGCCGAGCACATCGATGCGATCCTGCAGGTCGCACTCTCGATGTACGACTTCGTGCTGTTCGACCTCGGTCCGCGCATCGACACGCTCGCAATCCGCGTGCTGGATCGCGCGGACCGCATCTTTCCCGTACTGCAGCCGAGCCTTCCGCATATCCGCAACGTGACGCGCCTGATGCACGTGTTCAAGTCGCTGGACTACGCGCCGGGCAAGGTCGAGTTGCTCGTGAACCGCAGCGCCGGGGGCGGGGAGATCGGGCTGTCGGACATGCGCCGTTCGCTGGTCGGAGCGACGCTCACGATCGTTCCGGACGGTGGCAAGGACGTGGATGCGTCCATCAACCAAGGCGTACCGTTGGTGGAGATGTCGCGCGGCAGCGCGCTCGCCAAGCGGCTTGCCGAAATCGCCCACTCGCTCAGTCCGCGCAAGGAAGCGGCGCCCGGCTTCATCGGGCGGCTCTTCCGCCGCGCCTGAGTTCCGATTCTTTCTTCATTCAACAGCAAAGGCAGGTTCCCATGTCATTCAGAGAACAGCTCAATGCAGTCGAGGCCGATCCCGACCACGGGCAAGTGGCGCACGCCACCGACCTGACCGCCTCGCCCTTTGCGTCGGACGCCTACAAGCTGCTGAAGGAGCGCATGCACCTGAGGTTGCTCGACCGCTTCGACCTCGCGGCGCTCGAAACCCTGAAGCCCGACGTGCTGCGCCAGGAAATCTCGACCATGGTCGCCCGGCTGCTGCAGGAGGAGCCCGAAGCGCTCAACGACATCGAGCGCCGCACGCTGATCCGCGACATCCAGCACGAGATGCTCGGCTTCGGGCCGATCGAGCTGCTGATGGCCGATCCGTCAGTCTCGGACATCCTGGTCAACTCGCACGAGAAGGTCTACGTCGAGCGGCGGGGCCGGCTGGAGCTGACCAATGTGAGCTTCACCGACGAGAAGCACCTGCTGCGCATCATCGACAAGATCGTCTCGCTGGTGGGGCGGCGCATCGACGAGTCCAGCCCGATGGTCGATGCGCGGCTGCCCGACGGTTCGCGCGTCAACGCGGTCATTGCGCCGGTGGCGCTCGATGGGCCGATGATGTCGATCCGGCGTTTCGCGAAGATTCCGCTGCGCATGGAGAACCTCGTAAACGAGCTCAAGACGCTGACGCCGCCGATGGCGCAGATGCTCGAGGGGCTGGCCCAGGCGAAGGTGAACATGCTCATCTCCGGCGGTACGGGCGCAGGCAAGACCACATTGCTGAACATCCTCTCGGGGTTCATTCCGCCGACCGAACGCATCATCACCATCGAGGACGCCGCGGAGCTCCAGCTGCAGCAGCCGCACGTGGCGCGCATGGAAACGCGGCCGATGAACATCGAGGGCAAGGGCGAGATCACGCAGCGCGCGCTGGTACGCAACGCGCTGCGCATGCGGCCCGACCGCATCGTGATCGGCGAGGTGCGCGGCGCGGAGGCGGTCGACATGCTGCAGGCAATGAACACCGGCCACGAAGGCTCGCTCACCACCATCCACGCCAACACGCCGCGCGACGCGCTGGCGCGGCTGGAGAACATGATCGGCATGGCGAACCTGAACCTGCCGCACCGCACCGTGCGCCAGCAGATCGCCTCGGCCATCACGGTGGTCGTCCAGGTCCTGCGGCTGGTCGACGGGCGGCGCAAGGTCACCAGCATCCAGGAGATCACCGGCATGGAAGGGGAGGTGGTCACCATGCAGGAGATCTTTACCTTCCACCAGACCGGCATGGGTCCCGACGGCCTGGTGCGCGGCCATTTCCAGGCGACGGGCGTCAGGCCGAAGTTCGCGGAGCGGCTGCATGCCTACGGCGTGGACCTGCCCGACACGATGTTCGAGCCGGGCAAGCACTACGAATAGGAGGCGATCATGTTCAACAACCTGGGCGGCAATGCGCTCATCACTGCTGCCGTGCTGGTCTTCGTGACCGTGCTGCTGATCATCGAGGGCCTGTACCTGCTGTGGCGCTCCTACAAGGGGCCCGAGGCGCGCAAGATCGAGAAGCGGCTGCAGGCGTTTTCCGCGGCGAGCGACCGCACGCCGCAGGCCCACCTGGCCAAGGAGCGCATGCTCAGCGAGGTGCCGTGGATGCAGCGCATGTTGCTGACGCTGCCGCGGGCCCATCGGCTGGACCGCTTCATCCTGCAGGCGGGGCTGGACTGGACGGTCTCCAGCTTCCTGCTGGCGTGCGGCGTGCTCGGCGTGTTCGCGTTCTTCGTGACGACATGGGTGGCACGCCAGCCGGTGCTGCTGGCGCTCGGCGTCGGGGGCGGCATGGCGATGCTTCCGGTGATGTATCTGCAACACCAGCGCAGCCGCAGGCTGGCCCGCATGGAGAAGCAGCTTCCTGAAGCACTGGACCTGGTGACGCGCGCTCTGCGCGCCGGGCACTCGTTCGCGAGCGGTGTGCAGATGATCGGTGATGAAATGACCGACCCGATCGCCAGCGAGTTCCGCATGGTCGCCGACGAGGTCAACTTCGGCGTCTCCCTGCAGCAGGCGCTGACCAATCTCAGCGAGCGCGTGCCGCTCACCGACCTGCGCTACTTCGTGGTGGCGGTGCTGATCCAGCGCGATTCCGGCGGCAACCTGACGGAGGTGTTGGGCAACCTGAGCCGGCTCATCCGCGAACGGCTCAAGCTGCTCGCGCGAGTGCGGGTGCTGTCATCCGAAGGGCGCCTGTCGGCCTGGATCCTGGGCCTGATGCCCTTCGCGCTGGCGGCGCTTATGAACGTGTTCAACCCCGAATTCATGTCGCCGCTGTGGACGGACCCGATCGGGCAGACGGTGCTGCGGTGGATGCTGGCGCTGATGCTCGTGGGCATCGTGCTCCTGCGCAAGATCGTGAAGATTCGCGTCTGAAGGAGAAGAGCCATGACCATGCTGTTTCCCATCCTCGTCTTCCTCGCCGTGTCGCTGGCCATCGTCGGCTTGGCGGCCTGGTTGTCTCCAACGCGCACAGAGCAGCGCCTGCAGGCGGTAGCACCGTCGGCCGGCAAGTCGGCATGGACCGAAACCGCCGTTCGGCTGGTCGGCCCCTTCGCGCAGTTGTCATCGCCCACCAGCGATGCCGCCTTGTCGCCGCTGCGCGTGCGATTCCTGAACGCCGGCATTCGCTACCCGGACGCCTATCTCGTCTACTTCGGCATGAAAACGCTGCTGCCGCTGGGCTTTGCCGCGCTCGCGTTCCTGGGAATGCGGGCGGCGGGTGCGGCGGACGGCACGCTGATGATGCTGTGGCTCGCGTTGGCGGCCCTGGCCGGCTGCTACCTGCCCAACCTGGTGCTGCGCCTGCTCATTCGCGCTCGGCGCCGAGAGATATTCGAGAACTTTCCCGATGCCGCCGACCTGATGCTCGTGTGCGTCGAGGCCGGACTTGGCCTGGACGCCAGCCTGGCCAAGGTCACGGAGGAAATCCAGGTCAAGAGTGCGGCCCTCGCACAGGAACTGCACTGGACCAATCTGGAAATGCGCGCCGGCAGCACACGCGAGAAGTCGCTGCGCAACCTCGCGCTGCGCACGGGCGTGGAGGAGATTGGCACCTTCGCGACCATGCTGACCCAGGCGGACCGTTTCGGTACCAGCATCGGCGAGTCGCTGCGCGTGTTCTCCGAGGACCTGCGCCACAAGCGGCAGGTTCGCGCGGAAGAACAGGCAGCCAAGGTGCCGACCAAGATGCTGCTGCCGCTGGTGTTGTGCATCTTTCCGTGCGTTTCGGCGGTCATCCTCACGCCGGCGGCAATCCGCGTCGTCCGGATGATCATCCCGATGCTGAACGGGACGACTTGAGTACCCGGGGCAACCCGGCGCGGCGGCGGCTCAGTGCACGACAGCCGCCGCGTCGAGCTGATGCTTCACCGCGTGGATGTACAGCTCGAGGCGGTTCGTCACGCCGAGCTTCTGGTAGATCGAGGTGAGATGGTTGCGCAGCGTGTGCTCGGTGACGAAGAGCTTTGCGGCCAGCGCCTTGTTCGAGGCGCCGCTGCCCGCCACCACGACGCGGATGATCTCGCGCTCCTTCTGCGTCAGGCTGGCCAGCTTGGCGGCTTCGGGGTCGGCCTTCGGCGGCTTCTTCGCCGAGGTCAACTGGGAGAAGACGCGGCCCATGGTCTGCGGATCGACGCAAAGCTCGCCGTTGTAGACGCGTTCGATGGTCTCGAGGACTTGCTGTGCCGAAGCGTCCTTGCGCATGACGCCGCGGGCGCCGTGCAGCACGGCAAGGTCGAGCATGCGCTGTTCGCGCTCCGCGGTGAGCACGAAGACGCGCGACACCTCGTTCGACAGGAGGCTGGGCAGGATGTCGATGGCGCAATGGCCGTCCAGGTCCAGGTCGAGCACAACGACGTCGGGCGCGAGGCTTGCCGCCGTCGCCACGGCGTCTTCGCAGCTGCTGGCGGTGCCGACCACCTTCATGCGCGGTTGTTCCCCGTCGATCAGCCTGGACAGGCCCCACAGCATCGTCTTGTGGTCGTCAACGAGCAGAACGCCGATGGAATGGGCAGCAGGTTGCATGACGGGCTCCTGGTCTTGTCTTTTTTCAGATGGGAATTTCCACCACCACCGCGGTGCCGCCGCTGATGCACTGGCGGACCTGCGCCCGCCCGCCGAGGGCGGCGGCGCGTTCGGTGATGGAACGGGGGCGGAATTTCGTGAAACCCTCTTCGCAGGCTTCGTTCTCGATGCGCAGGTGCAGCCGCCCGTTCTTGCAGCCGAGGCGGATGCTGCCGTGGTGCGCGTGGGTGTGCTTGCAAATGTTGTTCAGCCCTTCGCCGACCATTTGCAGGACTTCCGCAGTCATACGGTCGTCCAGCAGGACCTGGCCGTCCACGGCGACGGCGATCTCTATGCCGTAGAGCCCCTTGATGCGCTCGGCCTGGCGATGCAGGTGGGGCAGCACGAGCCCGCAGGGGCTGTTCGCGCCGTGCTTGACCGCGCCGGCATAGCGGCGCAGGTCCGCGATCACGCCGTCGGCCACGCTTGCGAGCTTGTCGAGATCCTCGCGCAGCGGGTTGTCGGTGGTGGCCTTCTTGAGCAGTGCGCACAGGCCCATCCGCAGGCCGATGTAGGGCTGCACGGCCGTGTCGTGCAGGTCCAGCGCGATCTTCAAGCGCTCCGCGGAGGCGGCTTCGGAGGCCATCCGGTCGAGCACTTCGATGGTCTCGATGACCGGGAAGATCTGCTCCATGAGGTGTGCCAGGAACAGGGCGTCGGACTTGTTGAACAGCCCGTCGCCGGATGACACGAAGACCCGGCCCTCGCCCAGCCGCATCGGCAGCGGAGCGCTGATGAAGCTGCGGGCCTCCAGCATGGCGGCCACGGCGGCGCAGCGCTGCGCGCCTTCCTCGTCCTCGACGCGCCAGCCGCTCGCGCCGGCTTCGAGGGCATGGCTTTGTGGCCACAGGCGGTTCAGGGGCCAGGGCATGCGGCTGCTGACCACGGTGAGGTCCGGTGCCAGCGCCATGAGCGGCGACTCGGCGATGCGCCCGATCGTCTCGACGCTGACGTGTTCGCAGGCGTCGTCCTTGCGCAGCGTGCGCAGGATCCAGTCGCCGGTGGAGGTGTCGCGCGTCAGGAGGATGCAGTGGCTCGCCCGGAAGAAGGCCAGCGTCTTTTCCATCGTGCGGGCGATGGTGCGGCCTGCGCCGAACCGGGGGTTGGACAGCTGGCTGACATCGCCCAGCAGTGCCAGGCGCCGCTGCAGGGCCAGCTTGGAGCCGCCCCAGTGCACGATCATGTGTCCCAGGGCCAGCAGGAACGTCGCGCGCATCAGCAGCTGCGGCGTGTCGTCGCCAGTGCTGGTGGCGAGGCCGCAGGCGGCAAAAGAGGCGACCGATGCAATAGTTACACGGGCGCCTTCCTCGAAGCCCCAGCGGAACGAGGAGGTCAGGATCGCGAAAAAGTAGAACAGGAAGAAAAGGCTCTGGACGCCGTCGGTCACGAACACGATCAGCGTGAACCACAGCACGTCGGACCAGTGGATGGCCTTGCCCTGGAAATACGGGCGGCCGATGCGGGTGCACCCGTACACCAGCAGGCTATGCAGGATGTAACCGGAAAAGGCCAACCAGACCGCACCCGAAACCTGCTGCCGGTGGTCACCCGCGTCGACGGCGACGGCGAGCAGCGCCGCAAAAGACAGCACGAGGCGCATGCGGGCCACCATGAGAGCATCCGCAGCAATGCTCGCGTCGACGTCGGGGGCAGTGGTGCGTGTGAGCATGGAAAAAGCGGGAAAGCGATGTGTGTGAAGGTTTCACATTACTACTTTCGTAGTCGAAGACAATGCAAATTGATACCTTTCGTCACATTGTGACGTTTGTTACGCATAGTTTCAATTGCGGGTCTGAAAGGGTTTTCAGACCGCTGCCGGGGGAGCGGCTTCGCCGATCAGCAAAAAAACTCGCTGATTGCAGGTACCTTTCCCGTGCGAAACAGCGAAGCCGCTGTCGAGCGCGCGGATTCAGGTCCGCCGCGCGACCAGCGCTGTCTGCCCCAGGGGAGTCACCCGCAGGATGACTGCCTGCCTGAACTTCTGCTGGGTTTGCCTGGCGCGGCAGGGCGGGGGAAGCGTGGCTTCCACCATGCCGGCAGCATTCAGTACGGCCACCGAGTTGATTTCTGCCGGATCGTCGGTGCGCAGGGGGAAGACCGAGTTTCCGATCTTGCGCAGGTAGTCGAGCGGCATGAGGGGCCACTTCGGACCGTCGGCCGCTGCAGCGCGGCTGGAGCGAAGGCCAGCGATCTCCGCGTGCCCTTCGTCCGTGATGGTGAACACCACGGCACTCTCGTACTTTTGGTAGCCAAGGTCATCCAGATGGAATTCGGCTTCGACAAGTCCGGTCGCAAGCAGAACCGCGGCGTGCCTGATGTCCGGCTCGGCTGTAAGCGTCACCGGAAATCTCTCGTGAAGAAGCCGAAGGAGGAGGGTGAGCGGCATACATGCTCCTGTTCGCACTGGATGTGCGCATCGAGACATGGGGAGGGGATGCGAGCGGGTTTCCCCGTCGAAGCACCTGGACTGCGCCGCCTCCCGCAAACCCCTTCAGGACGCGTGACGAAACCACGGATGGAAAGCCGTGGCTGGATGTATGCCGTTCGTCACGACGGAGATAGGGCATTGGCGCCTTAAATGTGATTTTTTCACTTTAGGCGTTTTGTTGTACAGCAACCGACCGGCCTTGTCGATAGGCGGGAAGGCCGGGGCGTGAATCGAGAGGGCGTCTATCGTCGCGGGCGCTCGATGGGTCAAGGCGTGAACGTCACCCGCTGCGCGATCAGCACGCCGTTGACCACGCGGTCTCCGACGACAGTCACGCGCTGGCCGTTGGCCAGGTTCGCGGCGGTGCCGTTCTCGAAGACGGTGCTGGATCCGCTGGCGTCCACGGGTTGGCCGCGGACCCTGAAATCGGCAGATGACTGGTACGCGCCGATCGCGCCGATCAGCGTGAACGAGGCCGGGCCGCCGGTGCCCGGAATGTTGCGGATGCGCAGTTTCTTCACCACAAGCACGCCGCCGGACATGAAGCCGTCGACCTCGACCTTCACGCCATTGCCGAGCGAGCCCACGGGTCCGCCCGTGATCTGCGCGTTGGTCGCATCGACCGGCGTGCCCAGAACCTTGAACGAGCCGCGCGAAGCGAAGTCGGTGATGACGCCCGCCAGCTGGACAGCGATGCCGTTGCTCACCGGAACGGCATACCAGCCCTCCACCTTCGTGGCCACGAACAGGTTCGCGAACGGCGCGGCGGTGCCCCGTACGCGCACGATGGTCCCGTTGGCGAGCGACGATGCGTCCAGGCCCGTGAACGCAGCCGCGCCGAAATCGATCGTCAGCTGCCCGAGCATGAAGGTCTTGCGCCCGCTATCGATGTTCTCCACGGTGCCTGTGACCAGAGGGGCGCTCAGGGTTGGAGCGACCTGAATCCGGGTGGCGCGCAGGGTGCCCGGAGCACCGGGCAGGCCCCACACCTGCACGATGCTGCCCGAGACGACGTCGGCCAGCCCGCTCGCGCCGGCCCAGACGGTGGCCGAGTCGATGCTCACGGTGGTGCCCATCACGACGAAGCTGCCGGCGGGGATGTCGATGGCCGAGACCGCACCGCGCAGTTCCGCGGCCGACACGACCTGGGTCGCGACGCCGCTGGTGAAGTCCGCGTCGACCTTGCCGGCAACGCGTGCGCTGATGCCGATCTGCAGTTCGGTGGCATCCTCGATGGTGATGGCGGCGCTGTCGGTGTTGTAGCGCAGCCCGTTGAGGATGATGCTGCCCAGGCCGTCCGCCGCGCCGATGCCGGCGGCGTCGGCAGTCACGCCGGTGCCGCCCGAACCCACGCCGGAGCCGTCGGTGCTGCCGTTGCTGGCGGTGCTCGTGTCGCCGCCGGTGCCGCTGCCGGTTCCGGATGCGTCGCCGGTGGCACCTGTGCCGGTTCCGGTGCTCGCTCCGGCCGCGGCGTCTGCGCCTGCGCCCGCGGTCGCCGTGCCGGCCGCACTGCTGCCAACGCCCGCCACCGAGCCGCCGCTGGCACCGTCTCCACCCCCGCCGCAGGACAGCAGCAGGGCCACGAGGGCGACGTACAAAAGACCGAGCATGAGCCGGCGGGGTTTCTTGATGTTGTTCATCGCGTGGGCTCGCTTTCAGGGGGACGGGGCGGCGCTGGCGCGCTCTCGTCTTCGTAATAGGTGTAGATGCCGACGCGGATGCGCGCCTTGGCACCGGCGGGGGCGCTGTCGACCGCCCGCGTCATTTCCTGCGCCAGTTCGTGGTGCAGGGTCGCCCAGCGCTCCCGCGCGAGGCGCTGGATCTGCTCGCATTCCTGCAGCGTCAGCCCGCGCGCGTACACCGCGCGCTCGAGCATCCTGGGCTCCTCGCCCAGTGTGTTGGAGACGGCCGCCAGCAGATGGTCGCGGCCGTTGTCACCGAGGAAGGCGAGCATGGACTGGAGGTTCTGCACGGGCACGAAGCCGTCGGTCGTGAGTTCGACCACGCCTTCGTCCTCGGTCACCATGTTCAGGCGCACCAGTTCGTCGAGGATGGTGCGGTGGTGCACGTTGCCGCGGCTGCTCATGCGCGCCACGGTCTCGAAGGAGGGGGCGGCATTGCCGGTGGTGATGGGCAGGCGCCGGAAGGAGTCGTCCTGGGTCAGCATCTGCAGCCACAACGTGAAAGTCTTGGCCGCTGCCGACAGCTCGGTGTGGGGCAGGGGATCGACGGTGGCCCGGACCTTGGCGGTCACCGCCTTGCGGTTCAGGCCGGTGGTCACCGAAAGCTGGCTCAGGTTGGGCTTGGGCACGCCCTGGCTGCGCCAGGTTCGCTGTGCTTCCTCGATCAGCAGGTCGCGCAGCAGTTCCTCGAGGTGCGGATGCTTGACCCCCATGGCGAGGGCCAGCCGGACCACCGGACGAAGAATGCGAGCGCAGGCGGCAAGGGCCCAGTCCAGCCGGTGTTCCATGGAGGCGAGCGATTATTCCTGAAGGTGCGGTTCGAAAAGGGACGGCAGCGCTGGCTGCCGACCACGGGTAAGCGCTATTGTCCTGCGCAACAGCACCCGTGTGAAATCTTTGGACCGCTTTTAGCCGTTTCCGGCGCAAGTGCCGTCGGCCAAACGTTTGACACTGGTCCGGCCCGTGGCGCTGATGTTGACGAGGCGGGCCTGGCTGGCGCTGGGTGAGGCCCGGCAGATCGTGATGCTTGCAGGGCTTGCGCCGACGCCGGTGGCCTGGAAGGTAAGGGCACTCGTTCCCCCGGAGTCGCGCAGCTGGTAGCCGCCGGCAGCGGCGGGCTGCTGCAGCAGCACCTTCGTGCCGCTCAGCACGATCCATCCGGTTTCCCATTGGCCCGAAGTGCTGCAGCTGGCGCCGTCGGCCGAAACGCACAGGGTGACGGCGGCATTGCGCTTGATGGCCTCGCTGCGCGCAAGCTGGCCGCTGGCGACCAGGGCCGTGGCGTAGGAATTCAGCCGTGTCGAAAGGCGCACGCTGTCGAACGAAGGCACGGCGATGGCGATCAGCACCACCATCACTGCCAGCGTGACCATCAGCTCGACCAGCGTGAAGCCGCGCGGCCGGGGGGGGCGGCAACCCGTGCCGGGGCGGTTGCTCCTGCTCTTGGGAATCACGGGCCCGCCTATTTCTGGATGAACCAGTAGACCCGGCCCTTGGGCTGCTTGAACGCCGACTTCGGGGTGGCGCTCTTGGGGCTCAGGAAGGAGTCGGGCCTGGCGCCGATCACCACGTCGCGGATGCTGCCGTCGTCCAGCTGGACCCGGCCCACCACGGGCGAGGGGGCCAGGCCGCCGCCCACCACGTTCTGGAACCGGCCGGTGCTGCCGTCGGGTGGCGCGGCATTGGCATACGACACGTTGTAGACATTCGCCGTGCCGAGGTCGGCTTTGCAGGACTGTGTGTTCGGCGTTGTGGGAATGTGGGTGTTGAAGGTTGTGATGCCGTAGGCCGTCACCGACGCGGTCACCACCTGCTCGCCGGGTGCGAGGGCCAGGTACCAGCCCTTCTTGCTCGCAAGGTCGGTGGCTGTGGGCGTTGCCGTGCTGGTGATGGCCTGCAGGGAGGCATGGCACAGCACGGGGGTGCTACTGCATTTTGTCGATTCGGAACTCAGCCAGGCGGTGTCGGAGGGCTTGTCCACCAGCATGTAGAAGCGGTTGGCCACGCTGAGCGCGGCGCTGTAGTAGCGCAGCGGCTTCTCGCGATCGCCGGAGCCCAGCAGGATCACGTACACACCGTTGTCCTGGACCACGTCCGGCCCGAACATGAACTTGCGGTTCGGCGTGCAGGTGCTCACCGTATCGCAGCCGAGCGAGGCGATCTTCGTCATGCTCCAGCTTCCCGGCGTCGCGTCGCCGATGGTGATCCTGTAGACATTACCGCCCAGGTCGGCCGCGTAGGCGATCTGTGCCAAGCCAAGGCTGTCGCTGACGATGGTGACTTCGCCCGCCACCGCGCGGTCGGTGACGAAGCTGTTGAGCTGCGCGCCGGTGGCAGCATCGAGCACATAGACGCGGTTGCCCTTGGTGCCCGTGCCGCAAGCCTGGGCGGCCGAGTTGGTGTCGACGTCTTCGCACTTGTCGTAGCCGCCGCCGAACACCAGCATCGGGCTGTTGCCGGCGCCGTAGCCGGCCGACTTGACGACCTTGGGCGCCGACCAGGTCTGGCCGATGCCGCTCATGCCTGTGTCGCAGCCGGTGTCGTTGTCCTGGTTCGGGCAGCCCTTGCGCCACTTGAAGCTGGGCGCCGCAGGATCGGACACGTCGAAGGCGTAGATGTACCGGCCGCCACGGCGCATGCTCGCGAACAGCCAGGCGGTGGTGCCCTGCCGGTAGGCAGCTACCGCGCCGTCCATGCCGTAGGGCTTGGGCGCCAGGCTGCTGGTGGTGACGGGCAAGTTCGGAAAGTTGATGCGCGTGCTGTTGTCGTATAGCCGCTTGAGGCTGCCGTAGAACTCGGGCGGCACGAACGACCACAGCTCGTCGCCCGCCGCCGCCGAACCGATGGCCGTGTCGCGATTGCCGTTGACGGCGCGCAGCACGCCGTCGTTGCCGCCGTAGAAAACCACCACCTGAGGCACAGCATCGGTGCCGTAGTTGATGGCCACAGGGCGCGAGTGCACCACGTCGCCGTGCACCGAGGGGCGCATGCTGGTGGAGGTGAGAGGGTTGCCGCTGGCGTCGGTGCGTTCGTCACCCTTGTTGTCGGCGCCGCGGACCCAGTTGATCAGGTTGGTGCGGTCGGTGGCGCTCGCAACGCCCAGGGCCGCCTGGGTGATGCTGCCGTTGCCATCGGCGAAGCTGGTGAGCGCGGTGCATGAGCCGGGTGCGCAGGTCTTCATGTTGCGGTTGGCCACCGCGAGGCGGCGCAGCATGTAGCCCTGTGCGCCTTTCTCGACCACATTACCGTCCGGGCTGTCGGCCGCCTGTTTGACGAGCGTCCCGTTGACGATGCAGTCGCCAGCGGGGCGGAAGCTCCAGTAAGTGTCCGTGTCACTCGGCTGTGGTGTCCAGAAGCTGCGCACACAGGGCCCTATGAAGCCGGTCTGGTTGTTCACCGCGTTGGCGCCGGCGGCGTCCTGCAGGACGAGCTGGCTGCTGCTGTCCAGGCCCAGCTTGTATTGCTTGAGGTTGCCGTTCCAGCGCGGCAGCGCGTCCTGGTCAGGGCGGAACATGCCGACGAACACCTGGTTCAGGTAGGTGCCCTGCGTGTTCACGCTCACCGGCAGGCTCACCGAAGAAAACACGCTGTTGACCGACTGGATCTTGCTGAAGATGTCGTCGAGCGCCGCACCCAGCGAAGCCCCCAGGTCGGGATCGGACGAAATGTCGTAGTACTCCCCCTTGCTCTGGGTGGCCATGCTCTTGAGCAGCGCGCTCCAGCCGGGGCCCTGGCCGCCGGTGGCCTTGGCGGCTTCGACTGTGTAGACCTTGACGCCCATGCTGCTTTGCAGGAATCGCGCCCATTCGTCGGCGGTGTTGTCCTGCGAGCCGCTGGGGCTCAGCACGATGGGGGTGGTGCTGCCGCCCGCGGCGAGCAGGGCGCTCGTGGAGGCCTGGCTGTCGCTGGTGTTGTCTTGCGCGGCGCCGTTGCTGATGTAGATGACGTACGTGCCGATGCAGTTTTCGGTGCTGGGGCCCACGTAGGTGGTGCTGTTCACCGCGTTCAACGCGTTGCGCGGCAGCGCGTAGATGGCCTTCGATGCGGGTGTGCCGTAGACGCTGCCGCTGTAGTCGGCCTTCAGCTTGTTGTTGCCGGCGATTGGGGTGCTGCTGGCAAGGTAGCGGTAGACCTCGGCCATGGTCTTGCCGGCCTTGCCTCCGTTGGACTTGTCGGCGAGCTTGTCCAGGCTGCGGATGAGTGCGCCGTACGTGACCTTGGTGCCGTCGTCCAGCGTGCGCACCGCAGCGCGCACGTAGCCGCCGTCGGAGTTGGAGTTGCCGCCGCCGGTCTCGGTGAACATCATCAAGCCGACCTTGAATTTGTTGGACGGCAAGCTCTCGAAGGCCTTGGCGAGTGCAGTGATCTCGGCCGTGAACGGCTGATTCCAGTTGGCCGTGTTGTCCAGCACGAACAACACATTGGGCGCCTGGGTGGCGGCCTGGTTGTAGCCCACGAAAAGGTCGATGTCCTCGGCTTGCGCCTGGCTCAAAGGCAAGGCCAGCAGGGCGGCGGCGCACAGCGGCGCGAAGAATTTCTTTGTCATCATGGTGTCGGCCCGGTCGTATTGCACAGCGCGTCGAACTGCGCCTTGTTGAGCAGCGCTCGCACTCCTTGGCGCACGGCGGTGATGGGGGTGCCGGCGGCGTCGGTCACGGTGGTGCTGATGTCCCAGACCGAGTTGTATTGATCTGGCAGGGTGGAGAGCCCCGAGCCGCTGCTGGAGGCCCCGCCGGTGATGCCGCTGGGCCCGGTCACCGTGCCGCCGCCGCTGTCGACGGCCTTGGTTGCGCGCACGCACACCGGAGGGGCAACCGAGACCGTGTAGTCGGGGTTGCCGTCGTTGTTGATGTCGACCAGGCTCGCGGTAGCCTGGGGCGTCGTCAGCGAGGGGGTGCCGTCGGAGTCCGGCGCCAGCAGGCTGCTGGCAACTTCCTCGATGGCGCGGTTGGCTGCGGCAACGGCTTCGTTGCGAGTCTGCAGGTTACCAACCGACTTGAGGTCGGAACTGCTGAGATTGAACGCCGCGGTAACCGTGAGGGTGATCAGCAGCAGCATGATCATCCCGATGAGCAGAGCCGCGCCCTGCTGGCGGCGCATGGCCGGTGTATGGGTCATGGCGTCTCCCTTCGACCGGTCACGTTGGTCAGCCGCACGGTGGTGGAGAACGCGTGGCGCTTGTAGTGGTCGTTGAACGGGCCCAGGGTGGTGGAGCCCAGGTTGTAGGTGCGCGTGTCGGTGTGGCCCGGCGAAACCTCGGTGCTGCGCGCGAGCACATAGAGCTTGACCGCCACCACGTTCACCAGTTGGTCGGCAGTGCAGGGCGCGGCGACGCTGCAGTGCACGAAACTGCCATCGGGGCTGCCGTCGCCGCGGTTGGAAGGGGTCATCCGGTCGGTGGCGTCGGCCCAGTTGATCGCTGCGGCGTAGTTCACGGCGGCGCTGGTCTTGCCGATCGTGTCCAGGCCGAACTCCACCCTGAACCCCTCGACACCCTCCATCAGAGGGACCGGCGGCTGCTGCGCCAGGACGCCGGCCGCCAAGTCGAAACGCGAGCGCGCCAGCGTCGGTACGCCGTCGCCCACTGTCTCGGCATAGTCGCGCACGTAGTAAATGTCGGCAACGAACTTGCGCTTGGGCGAAGGCGTCGTGCAGTTCTTCATGAACATGTTGCCGAAGCCGCTGGTGGACAGGTCGAACGACGAGGGCTTCTGCGTGCCGCACAGCGAGGACTGGAAGTACAGGTTGCCGGCGATGTCCGCCTCGCAGTTGGGCGTGCCGGGCAGGCAGGTCTCGGCGTGCCGCACCACCAGGACGTCGGTGTTGGCCTTCTTGTTCTTCAGCAGGTCGGTGCAGGTGGCGGGCACGGTTTCGTAGCTCTGCACCGGCAGATCGAGCAACTTGCGCTTGTAGTCGTCGGTCCAGTTGACCAGGGAGTAGGGCAGGCAGGGGTCGGGCGGCGTGCCGGTGGGCACGTGCTCCGGCACGCCATTGACCGTGAGATCGTCGAACTGGGGCATGTAGTTTTCCCAGAACCCGGCGTGAGAGAGCTCGTTCTCCAGGACAAAGATGCTGAGCCGCCCGCTTTCGATCTGGCGATTCACGCGTTCCATTTCGCGCTGGGTGCCGCTCACGTTGAGGAACAGCGCGAGCAGGGCTGCCATCACGATGAGCATGATGGTGATCGACACCATCAGTTCGATCAGCGTCAGCCCGCGCTGCCGATGGCGCGACGCGGTGGCCGTCATGAAAGGGCTCCGATGCGTACGAGCGTGGTGACCGTCCTGCGGCACAGGTCGTTCACGCAGCGTGTGCCGGTGGCGTCGTACAGGTCCTTGCCGCAGCCCACGCCGGCGGATGGGGCGGAGATCGGCACCAGGCCCTGCCATGCGACGGTGACGAGGTACTCGTTGTTGCCCATGTCCTGCACGCAGCCGCGCCCGCCGATCACCGTGCCGAGCTTGCTGCTCCCCGAGGTTTCGGCCGCGCCCTGCAGCGCGTTGCACCATTCGGCGGTGTCTACCTGCTGGCGTGTGCCGGTGGCTGCGGGGCACGTGCTGCCGCTGCCCAGCGGGGTACTGGTGACGTAGCTCGAGGCCATCCGGCGATTGATCGCGATGCGGTTGGCCATGTCGTTCAGCATGACCAGTGCCTGCGAGCGCTGGTACGACTCCATCTCCGACGCCTGCAGCCGAGCCTGCAGTCCCACGAGGCCGAACAGCCCGAAGGCCACCACGACGACGGCGACCATCACCTCCAGCAAGCTCACGCCACGCTGGTTGCGCGCCTGACGGGTGCCGCGGGCGCCTCTCACCATTTCGCAAGCGGCGTCTTCACGCCTTCGCTGTTGAGAGTGAGCGCGCCGTCGCCCGACTGGCTGCCGAGCGGTGTCAGCGTCAGCGTGTACCCGGGGACACCGGTTGTAGACAGAGTGATGTCGTAGCTGTAGTTGCTGCTGACCTCGGCCGGCAATGCGTATCCGCTGGCTGTCAGCGCGGCCTTGTCGGCATAGTTGCGGTTCGCCAGCAGGAACTGCTGCTGCCGGTTGGCGATATCCATCATCTGCGCCTGTGCCGCCGATCGCTTCGAGCGGATGACGTACTGCTGGTAGCTGGGCAGCGCGATGGCCGCCAGGATGGCCACGATCGCCACCGTGATCATCAATTCGATCAGGGTGAAACCGCCGGTTTTGCGCGCGTGCGAAGGCTCGTTCATCGTGATGCGTTTAGAAATGTTTCACATTGTTATAAATGTGAATTTATCACATCAAACGTGTGTGTGAACCTTTTTCCCGGCGCGATTCGCGGCACGGGCGCAACAGGTGCGCCAAAGGGTGTCAGAGGACGTTGCAACTTGCTTCTCCTTGCCACGGACTGATAGTGGCCCTGAGAGGTGGCAAAGTCCAGTTCGACGGCGATGGGCACGCCGTAGGACCCGGACTACCTGCGTGAGCGCAGCTACGCGCACAACCGGGTACCCAGCGTGAGCCCGCCCAGCTCGGCGTGCGCGAGTGCCTCGCGCGCTACCCGCTCATGGCTGCAGGCCGCCACGAGGGGGAGGGAAGGGGGTCTGTCAGTCGGCCACGGCGCCCGATTTCTTCACCAGTGCGGCCCAGCGCGGAATCTCCCTGGCCATGTGATCACGCAGTTCTTCCGGCGTACTTCCCACGATCTCCATCGCCAACTGGTCCGAGAGCCGGGCCTGCACATCGGGCTGCTTGAGCGCCTTGACGATTTCGGCATTCAGGCGCTGGACGATCGGCTTGGGCGTGCCCTTGGGTGCGTACACGGCCTGCCACGACGACATCTCGAAGCCGGGAATGCCCGATTCGATCATGGTCGGCAACTCGGGCGTCAGGGCGATGCGCTTGCCCGTGGTCACGGCCAGCAGCTTGAGCTTGCCGCTCTTCACCAGCGGCAGTGCGGCCGTCACCTGGTCGAACATGAAGGGCACCAGCCCAGCGGCCACGTCGGTCATGGCCGGCGGCGTGCCCTTGTACGGCACGTGGGTGAGCTTCACGCCGATGAGGTCGCCGAACATTTCGCCGGCCAGGTGGGTGGAGGTGCCGGCGCCGGAAGAGGCAAAGGTGCGCTTGCTCTCGTCTTTCTTCAGCAGTGCCACCAGTTCGGCCACCGAGTTCACGCCGAGCTGGCTGTTGACGATCAGCACGTTGGGCAGGCGCGCGACCAGCGAGACGGGCTCGAAGTCCTTCATTGGGTCGTAGGGCAGGTTCTTGTACAGGCTCGCGTTGATGGCGTGCGTGCTGATGGTGCCGCCAAGCAGCGTGTAGCCATCGGGCTTGGCCTTGGCGACATAGGCCGCGCCGATGCCGCCGGCCTGGCCGGGCTTGTTGTCGACCACGACCGACTGCTTGAGGCTGTCGCCCAGCTTCTGGGCCAGCGTGCGCGCCACGATATCGGTGGATCCGCCGGCGGTGAAGGGCACGACGTAGACGATCGGCTTGGCGGCCGGCCAATCGGAGGCCTGGGCCCAGGTGGCCACGGGGGCGAGCGCAGCCAGGAACAGCGCCGCGGCGCCACGGATGAATTTCATGGATTTGTCTCCTCGGGAATTGGGGAAAGAGAAAGGGCTTCAGCGGCCGCGGGCGCTGCGCCAGGACGCGAAGTCGGTGCGGCTTTGTTCCTCGGTGGGCGGATACAGGCCGAGGATGGAGCGGCCTTCGAGCACCTTTTCCTGCACGAAGTCCTCGAAGGCGGTCATCTCGGTCGCTTCGGCGGCGATCTCGTCGGCCATGTGGGCCGGAATGACGATCACGCCCTCCGCGTCGCCCACGATCACGTCGCCGGGGAACACCGGCGCGTCGCCGCAGCCGATGGGCACGTTGATGTCGATGGCCTGGTGCAGCGTGAGGTTGGTCGGCGCGCTCGGGCGGCGGTGGTAGGCCGGGAAGCCCAGCTTGGCAATGTCGGGGCTGTCGCGGAAGCCCCCGTCCGTGACCACGCCGGCCACGCCACGCTTCATCAGCCGCGTGACCAGAATGCCGCCGGCCGATGCGGCACGCGCATCTTTTCGGCTGTCGATCACCAGCACGGCGCCTTCGGGGCATTGCTCCACCGCCTTGCGCTGCGGATGGTCGCGGTCGAGAAAAACGCTGATCTGGTTCAGGTCTTCGCGCGCCGGCATGTAGCGCAGCGTGAAGGCTTCGCCCACCATGTTCGGCAAGCCGGCGTCGAGCGGTCGCACCTCCTGGATGAACTGGTTGCGCAGGCCGCGCTTGAACAGGGCGGTGCACAGGGTGGCGGTGCTCACCTTCATGAGCAGGTCGCGGGTGGCGGGATTCACGTGTTGTCTCCGTTCTCGAAATTAAAAAAGGGGGAGGGCAGTCGGATCAGAAGATGTCGGGCTCGGGCACCGGCTTGCCGAAGCCGGTTTCGAGGAAGTCGAAGTCGCAGCCTTCGTTGGCCTGCTTGATGTGGCGGCCGAACATCCAGCCGTAGCCGCGCTCGTAGCGCGGCGGCGGCGGCGTCCATGCGGCCCTGCGGCGAGCCAGTTCCGCGTCGTCGACGTCGAGGTGGATGCGCCGTGCGGGCACATCCACGGTGATGCGGTCGCCGGTCTTCACCAGTGCCAGCGGGCCGCCGATGGCCGCCTCGGGCGAGCAGTGCAGCAGGCAGCCGCCGTAGCTGGTGCCGCTCATGCGTGCGTCGGACAGGCGCAGCATGTCTGTCACGCCCTGCCTGAGCAGCTTGGTGGGAATCGGCAGCATGCCCCACTCGGGCATGCCGGCGCCACGCGGGCCGGCATTGCGCAGCACCAGGATGTCGTCGGCCGTCACGTCGAGTTCGGGGTCGTCGACCGCCTTCTTGAGCGACGGATAGTCGTCGAACACCAGTGCGCGGCCGGTGTGCCGCAGCAGGTGCGGCGCGCAGGCGCTGGGCTTGATCACGACGCCGTCGGGCGCGAGGTTGCCGCGCAGCACGGCCAGCGCGCCTTCGGCGTAGATGGGGTTGGCGAGCGGCCGGATGACGTCGTCGTTGTAGACCTCGGCGCCCGCGATGTTCTCGCCGAGGGTGCGGCCGTTGACCGTCAGCGCCTCGGTCTTCAGGTGGCCGCGGATGCGCTCCAGCATCGCCGGCAGGCCGCCGGCGTAGAAGAAGTCTTCCATCAGGTAGGCGTCGCCGCTGGGGCGGATGTTGGCGATGACGGGCACGCGGCGGCTGAAGTCGTCGAAGGCGTCCAGGCTCACTGCATGGCCGGCGCGGCGTGACATCGCGATCAGGTGGACGATGGCGTTGGTGCTGCAGCCCATGGCCATCGCGCAGGCGATGCCGTTCTCGAAGCTGGCGCGCGTGAGCATCTTCGCGGGCGTCCAGTCTTCCCACACCATGTCGACGATGCGGCGGCCGCAGTCGGCGCTCATGCGGATGTGGTTGGCGTCGGCCGCGGGAATGCTGGAGGCGCCCGGCAGGGTCAGTCCGACGGCCTCGGCGATGCCCATCATGGTGGCCGCGGTGCCCATGGTCATGCAGGTGCCGTGGCTGCGCGCGATGCCTGCTTCCATCTCCGCCCAGGCCTGGTCGCTCAGCCGGCCGGCGCGGCGCTCGTCCCAGTACTTGAAGGCGTCGGAGCCCGAGCCCAGCACCTTGCCCTTCCAGTTGCCGCGCAGCATGGGGCCGGCGGGCAGGTAGATGAAGGGAATGCCCATGCTGATCGCGCCCATCGTGAGGCCGGGCGTGGTCTTGTCGCAGCCGCCCATCAGCACCGCGCCGTCCACCGGGTGGCTGCGCAGCAGCTCTTCCGTTTCCATGGCCAGGAAGTTGCGATAGAGCATGGTGGTGGGCTTGACCATGCTTTCCGACAGCGAGATAGCCGGCAGCTCGAGCGGGAAGCCACCGGCCTGCAGGATGCCGCGCTTGACGTCCTCCACCCGCTGCTTGAAGTGCGAGTGGCACTGGTTGGCATCGCTCCAGGTGTTGACGATGGCGATGAGCGGCTTGCCCATCCAGTCGGCGTGGCTGTAGCCCATCTGCAGCACGCGCGAGCGGTGGCCGAAGGAACGGAAGTCGTCGGGTGCGAACCAGCGTGCGCTGCGCAGGGATTCGTAGTGGCGTTTCATGGGGGTTGTCTCTGTGGGCGCAAGGCGCGGCTGGGCAAGGTCGGCGGGATTAAAACACTAATATATTAGTACGTCAATGCCACAATCCGGCCCGATGAGTGCACTTCCCAAATTTCGACTCGACCGCACCCGCCTCGCCGCGCCGCAGGTGACGGAGAAGCTGCGCGACGCCATCCTCTCGCTGGACCTGGTGCCGGGTACCGTGCTGGCGCGGCAGGAACTGGCCGACCGCTTCGGCGTGAGCCAGACCCCGGTGCGCGAAGCGCTGCTGCGGCTCAACGAGGAAGGGCTGGTGGACGTGTTCCCGCAGCACGCCACGCTGGTCAGCCGCATCGACATCGCGGCGGCCCGGGAGGCGCATTTCCTGCGCCGCTCGATCGAGCTGGAGCTGGTGCACCAGCTCGCGCTGGAGCCGCCGGCGGGGCTGGTCGAGCAGATGAAGGCCGTCATCGCGCAGCAGGCGGCGTTGTCGACGGCACAGCGCTATGGCGATTTCGTCGGCGCCGACCGCGCCTTCCATCACCTGATGTACGAGGCCGGCGGCGTCGCCAGCCTGTGGGAACTGGTAGGGCGTGTCTCGGGCCACGTCGACAGGCTGCGCCGCCTGCACCTGCCCACCGCCGGCAAGACCGAGGCGATCCTGCGCGACCACCGCGCCATCGTGCGCGGCATCGAGGCAAGGGACCCGGCGGCGGCGCAAGCGGCATTGCGCCGGCACCTGTCGGGCACGCTCAGCGCGGTGGACGAGATCTGCCGGCAATATCCGGACTACGTGGCCACGTCCTGATCCGCGCTCAAGGCCGCCAAGGTGGTGGACCGGCTGCCGGGCACGATCCTCGTGGACGCGGACGAAGCCGGAGTCGCTTCCGTGGTTCGGAAGAACAAGAACTGGACCTTCTCGCCGCAGCGCAGCGCGAGCATCGCCCCTGCGCATCGGCGGATTCGGCGGGCCGCCTAGCGGCAGCATCGATCGAGAAAAAGCCCGGCATGCCGGGCTTTTTTCGGCTCCTCGCCGATCGGCACGGGGCCTGCTACCGCAACACCAGCACCGGCAGCAGCGAGCGCGTCAGGACTTGCTGGGTTTCACTTCCCAGCAAGAGGCGCCTGATGCCCTTGCGCCCGTGCGACGCCATCACGATGAGATCGCTCCTGTTCTTCTTCGCGGCCGCGATGATCGATTCGGCGACCAGGTCGGAGCTGGCCTGGGCCGTCCTGATGCGCACGCCCTGTGCCAGCGCCCGGTCGCGAACGGCGTCGAGCGTCGCCTGCGCCTTGTCCGCCCACTGCTTCTCGATGCGGCCGATGTCTTCGGCCGAGAACGACATCGACCCCTCGAAGAAGCTCTTCGGATAGCGGGGAACGACGGTCAGCGCGACCAGGTCCGCGTCGTTCTGGGCCGCCAGCGCGATCGCGCTCTTGACGGCCTTCCTGGAAAGAGCGGACCCGTCGGTGGCGACGAGGATGCGTTTGAACATGGGAATCTCCGGGAGGCGTGCTGCCGAGGTTAGGCACACCCGGGCCGGCGGGCTTGACGCAGATCAAACGGCTTGCGAGGCACCGCCCTTAGCCTCGCCCGATGAATGCCGCGCTCGCCCCCCAGTACGCCCCGATCCCATCGCTTCCTTCCCCTGTCGACGAGGCATGGCAGGTGCTGGACGACCCCGGCGAATGGCCCGGCTTCGGCCGCCCACTGGACGCGGCCGACGGCTGCTGGGAATCACAGGTGGTGGTCGAGGGCATGCACTGCGCGGCCTGCGCCTTCACCGTCGAGGCCGCGCTGCGCCAGGTGCCCGGCGTGAGCGACGTGCAGGTCAACGCGGCGAGCCGGCGCGCGCGCATCGTGTGGTCGCCGGCCGTGACCCGGCCGTCCCGCTGGTTCGAGGCCTGCGCGAAGGCAGGCTACGCGCTGCTGCCGGGCGGCGACCGGTCCGCGAGTGCCCTGCGCGAGCGCGAATCGCGGCTGGCCCTGTGGCGCTGGCTGGTCTCGGGCCTGTGCATGATGCAGGTGATGATGTACGCCTACCCGGCCTACATCGCGCGCCCCGGCGACATGAGCGCCGATGCGGCGCAACTCCTGCGCTGGGCCTCCTGGGTGCTGACGCTGCCGGTGGTGCTCTTCTCCTGCGGACCCTTCTTCCGAAGCGCATGGCGCGACCTGCGCATCGGCCGCATCGGCATGGACCTGCCCGTGGCCTTCGGCGTGCTGATCACCTTCGCCGTCAGCAGCGCGGCAACCTTCGATCGCGCGGGGCCGCTGGGGCACGAGGTCTATTTCGATTCGCTGACGATGTTCGTCTTCTTCCTGCTCACCGGCCGCTGGCTCGAGGCGCGGCTGCGCAACCGAACGGCGGGCGCGCTCGAAGCGCTGATGCACCGGCTGCCCGACAGCGTGGAGCGCCTGGAGGCCAATGGTGGATGGGTGCGCGTGACGGTGCGGCGCCTTGCCGTGGGAGACGTGGTGCGCGTACGACCGGGCGAGGCCTTTCCGGCCGACGGCGTGGTGATCGAGGGCGACACCTGCGCCGACGAGGCCCTGCTCACAGGCGAGTCTCGTCCCGTGCCTCGTCCGTGCGGCAGCCGCGTGCTGGCGGGCAGCCACAACCTCGGGGTCCTGGTGCAGGTGCGCATCGAGTCGGTGGGCGAGGGCACGCGCTTCGCGCAGATCGTGCGGCTGATGGACGGAGCCGCCCTAGGCAAGCCGCGGCTCGCGCAACTGGCCGACCGCGTGGCGCGGCCCTTCCTCTGGGCTGTGCTGGCCGCTGCGGCGGCCGCCGCGCTGGTGTGGTGGCACATCGACCCGGGACGGGCGCTGATGGTGGCCGTGGCCGTGCTGATCGTTACCTGCCCCTGCGCGCTGTCGCTGGCCACGCCGGCCGCCATGCTGGCGAGCGCGAGCGCGCTGGCGCGCGGCGGCGTGCTGGCCTCGAACCTGCAGGCGCTCGAAGCACTGGCTTCCGTCGACACGGTGGTGTTCGACAAGACCGGCACGCTCACCGGCGGCACGCCGCGGCTGGAGCGCGTGTACTGCCGGCGCGGGCTGATGCCCGGCGATGCGCTGGAGATCGGCGCGGCGCTCGGGGCGCAGTCGCTGCATCCGGCCGCGCGCGCGCTCGCCAGCGCATGGCAAGCCCAATTCCGCGCGCTGCCCGACTGGAAGGTGCTGCACCTGGCGGAGACGGCAGGGCAGGGCATCGAAGCCCACGTTGTCCGCAGCAGCGGAAGCGACCGCACTGCGCATCCGCTGCGCCTCGGCGCCGCGGCCTTCTGCGACGTGCCCGCATTGCAGGTCGATGCTCTGCAGATCCACATGAGCGACGACCAGGGCTGGCTCGCGAGCTTCGTCCTGGCGGAGGAACTGCGCGCCGATGCCGCCGAAGCCGTGGCGGCGCTCAAGGAACAGGGCATCGCGGTGCGCCTGCTGTCGGGCGACCGCGACGCGGCGGTGCGCGCCGTTGCGGCGCATGCCGGCATTGCCGCGGCGCAGGGCGACTGCACGCCCGAAGACAAGCTCGAAGTGCTTTGGCAGTTGCAAGCCGCGGGCCGCGAGGTGGCCATGGTCGGCGACGGGCTCAACGATGGCCCGAGCCTGGCGCGCGCCAACGCCTCGTTCGCCTTTGGCGATGCGGTTCCGCTGTCGCGCTCGCGTGCCGACTTCGTGGTGCCTGGCGGCGCGCTGTCGGCTGTGCCAAGGGCCATCGCGCAGGCTCGCCGCACGCTGCGCGTAGTGCGGCAGAACCTGTTCTGGGCCGCGGCCTACAACGCGCTGTGCGTACCGCTGGCGGTGGCGGGCTGGCTGCCCGCGTGGCTCGCCGGCCTGGGTATGGCCGCGAGCTCGCTGGTGGTGGTGCTGAACGCGGCGCGGCTGGCCGCACCGGGTGCCGACGTGAAGAGGGCGGTGGGCTGATGGACATTCTCTTCCTCCTCGTGCCGCTGTCCGTGGTGCTGGTGCTCGCCATCCTCGGCGGGCTTTGGTGGGCCGTCGAGCGCGGCCAGTTCGAGGACATCGAGGTCGAAGGCGACCGCATCCTGCGAAACGATTGATCTGCATCAACCCGACCGGGCGGACCCGCAGGGACACTGCCCGCAAATCATTCGAGGGCATCACGATGCAAACAACGAACCCACCCGCGGCCAGCTACGACGACACCGTCGTGCGGCAGTTCGCGCTCATGTCGGTGGTCTGGGGAGTGGTCGGCATGCTGGTCGGCGTGGTCATCGCGTCGCAGCTGGCCTGGCCCGAGCTCAATCTCGGCATTCCCTGGCTGAGCTACGGCCGGCTTCGCCCGCTGCACACCAACGCGGTGATCTTCGCATTCGGCGGCTGCGCCCTGATGGCCACCAGCTTTCACGTGGTGCAGCGCACCTGCCAGGTCCGGCTGTTCGCGCCGGCGCTCGCGTCCTTTGTGTTCTGGGGCTGGCAACTGGTCATCGTGGCGGCCGCCATCAGCCTGCCCATGGGCTACACCAGTGGCAAGGAATACGCCGAACTCGAATGGCCCATCGACCTGCTGATCGCCGTGGTCTGGGTGGCCTACGCCATCGTGTTCTTCGGCACCATCGGCATGCGCAAGGTGCGCCACATCTACGTGGCCAACTGGTTCTTCGGAGCCTTCATCATCGCGGTGGCGCTGCTGCACATCGTCAACAGCGCCGAGGTGCCCGCCGGCTGGATGAAGAGCTACTCGGCCTACGCGGGCGTGCAGGACGCGATGGTGCAGTGGTGGTACGGCCACAACGCGGTGGGCTTCTTCCTCACGGCCGGCTTCCTGGGAATGATGTACTACTACATCCCCAAGCAGGCGGGCCGGCCGGTGTATTCGTACCGGCTCTCGATCGTGCACTTCTGGGCGCTGATCTTCACCTACATGTGGGCCGGTCCGCACCACCTGCACTACACCGCGCTGCCCGACTGGACGCAGTCGCTGGGCATGGTGTTCTCGCTGATCCTGCTGGCGCCGAGCTGGGGCGGCATGATCAACGGCCTGATGACGCTCTCGGGCGCCTGGCACAAGCTGCGCACCGACCCGATCCTGCGTTTCCTGATCGTCTCGCTGTCGTTCTACGGCATGTCGACCTTCGAGGGGCCGATGATGTCCATCAAGACCGTCAACGCACTGAGCCACTACACCGACTGGACCATCGGCCACGTACACTCCGGGGCGCTGGGCTGGGTGGGCTTCATCACCATGGGCTCGCTGTACTACCTGATCCCGCGCATGTACGGCCGCACCACCATGTACAGCGTGAAGGCCATCGAGGCGCACTTCTGGATCGCCACCGTCGGCATCGTGCTGTACATCGCCGCCATGTGGATCGCCGGCGTGATGCAGGGCCTGATGTGGCGCGCCATCAATCCCGACGGCACGCTCACCTACACCTTCGTGGAGAGCGTGAAGGCGACCTTCCCGTTCTACGTGGTGCGGGCGCTGGGCGGGCTGCTGTACCTCTCGGGGATGCTGGTGATGGCCTGGAACGTCTGGATGACTGTCATCTCGGGCCGCTCGGTGCGCGCCGAGATCCCGCCCGCCGCCATGGCCCACGCCTGAGGACGCACGATGAATCCGAACACACCGAACACACCGAAGACCACCGGCTTCACGCACGAGAAGGTCGAAACCAACAACCTGCTGATGATTGTGCTGATCCTCTTCGTCGTGGCCGTGGGCGGCCTGGTGGAGATCGTGCCGCTCTTCTTCCAGAAGTCGACCACCGAGGCGGTGCAGGGCGTGATGCCGCTCACGCCACTGCAGCTGGCCGGGCGCGACGTCTACCTGCGCGAGGGCTGCTACAACTGCCACTCGCAGATGATCCGGCCCTTCCGCTCGGAGACGCTGCGCTACGGCCACTATTCGGTGGCCGGCGAATTCGTCTACGACCATCCGTTCCAGTGGGGCAGCAAGCGCACCGGCCCCGACCTGCAGCGCGTGGGCGGAAAGTACAGCGACGAGTGGCACCGCATCCACCTGAACAATCCGCGCGACCTGGTGCCCGAGTCGAACATGCCGGCCTATTCATGGCTGGAGAAGAGTGCAATCGACGCCGATGCACTGCCCAGCCACATGCGCGCGCTGCGCAGCGTGGGCGTGCCCTACACCGACGAGGAGATCGCCAAGGCCTCAGACGAGGTGAAGGGCAAGACCGAGATGGAGGCCACCGTGGCCTATCTGCAATCGCTGGGCCTGGCGCTCAAGTAGCGAGGACTGAACACATGATCGACATCACCACCCTGCGCGTCGGCGCCACCGTCGCCTGCTTCATCGTCTTCATCGGCATCGTCGCGTGGGCCTGCGCACGGCGCAACGCGAAGGGCTTCGAGGAAGCCGCACGCCTGCCTTTCGAGCAGGACTGAACGGAGAACCGAGATGAGCGACTTCATCAGTCATTTCTGGTCCGACTACGTCGCGGTGCTCTCGCTGCTGAGCATCGCCGGCTGCGTGCTGCTGTTGTGGCTCACGGCACGCAAGCGCGTAGCGGCCGACGCGGACAACACCACGGGCCACGTGTGGGACGAGGATCTGCGCGAGGCCAACAACCCGCTGCCGCTGTGGTGGGTGGGCCTCTTCGTACTGACCATCGCGTTCGGCCTGGCGTACCTGGCGATCTTTCCGGGACTCGGCAGCTTCAAGGGGCAGTCCGACTGGACCTCGCGCGCCGAGTACGACACCGAGGTCGCCAGGGCCACGCGCGAACTGGCGCCGGTGTACGACAGGTATGCGACCCTGCCGGCGGAAGAGGTTGCGCGAGACCCGCAGGCCAGGGCCATCGGCGAGCGGCTGTTCATGAACAACTGCGCGCAGTGCCATGGCTCCGACGCGCGCGGCAGCAAGGGCTTTCCGAACCTCACGGACAAGGACTGGCTGCACGGCGGTGCGCCCGACAAGATTGTCGAGACCATCACCAAGGGCCGGGTCGGCACGATGCCGCCCATGGCGGCGGCGGTGGGCACGCCGGACGACGTGAAGAACGTCGCCAACTACGTGCTGAGCCTGTCGGGCGAGCCGCACGACTCGCTGCGGGCTGGGCTGGGCAAGCCGAAGTTCACCGCCTGTGCGGCCTGCCACGGCATCGGCGGCGTGGGCAACGAGGCCCTGGGCGCGCCCCGCCTGAACGACAAGATCTGGCTGCATGGCTACGGCGAGGCGGCCATCGTGCAGATGATCAACGAGGGAAAGCACAACGTGATGCCAGCGCAGGAAGGGCGCCTGACCGAGGCGCAGATCAAGCTGCTCGCCTCGTACGTGTGGGCTTTCTCGAACCCGCCGGCGGCCACGCCCTGACTGGCACCGCAGCCGCTGCCTCATGTCTCGCAAGATCATTCCCATCGTCGCCGTGGCCAGCGAAGCCGGCGAGTCCGGAGGGCCCGGCGAAGGCGTCGGTCTCTACGAGGCCTCGAAGAAAATCTACCCCCGCAGCGTGCACGGCATGTTCGCGCGCTGGCGCTGGGCCGTGGTCTTCCTCACGCAGCTTGTCTTCTACGGCCTGCCATGGGTGCAGTGGGGCGAGCGCCAGATGGTGCTCTTCGACCTGGCCGCGCGGCGCTTCTACGTCTTCGGGCTGGTGCTGTACCCGCAGGACCTGATCTACCTCTCGGGCCTGCTGGTCATCAGCGCGCTCTCGCTCTTCCTGTTCACCGCCGTGGCGGGGCGGCTGTGGTGCGGCTATGCCTGTCCGCAAACCGTCTACACCGAGATATTCATGTGGGTGGAACACCGGATAGAGGGAAACCGCACCGCACGCATGCGGCTGGACGCCGAGCCGATGTCGCTCGAGAAGCTGGTGAAGAAATGGTTCAAGCACATCGTGTGGATCGGCATCGCGATGTGGACCGGCTTCACCTTCGTGGGCTACTTCACGCCCATTCGCGAACTTGGCATGGCCTTCCTGCAGACGCAGATGGGATCATGGGAGGTGTTCTGGGTGTTTTTCTACGGCTTCGCGACCTATGGCAACGCCGGCTTCATGCGCGAGCAGGTGTGCAAGTACATGTGCCCCTATGCGCGCTTCCAGAGCGCCATGTTCGACCGCGACACGCTCATCGTCACCTATGACCCGCTGCGCGGGGGGCCGCCCCCCCCCCCCCCCCACGGGCCCCCCCCCCCCCCCCCGGCCCGGGGCGCCCGCCAAGACAGCGGCCCCCGGGAGTAAAAAAAA
>NZ_JBGLYN010000062.1:0-39516 GCF_047304045.1 Variovorax sp. Varisp85 | reverse complement strand
CACGGCGGCAATGGCGGTACGGTGGATGGACGGGCGCTTGCCGGCCGTTGCTCTTATAGCAATTCGAGTGCCACGGCGGTGCCTTCGCCGCCGCCGATGCACAGCGTGGCCACGCCGCGCTTCTTGCCGCGCGCCTTCAGCGCATGGATCAGCGTGACCATGATGCGCGCGCCGCTGGCGCCGATCGGGTGACCCAGCGCGCAGGCGCCGCCGTTCACGTTGACGATCTCGTGCGACACGTCGAGTTCGTGCATCAGCGCCATCGGCACCACGGCGAAGGCTTCGTTCACCTCCCACAGGTCGACGTCCTTCACGGTCCAGCCGGTCTTCTTGAACAGCTTGGCGACGGCGCCAACGGGCGCGGTGGAGAACCATTCGGGCTGCTGGGCATGCGTAGCATGGCCGACGAGGCGGGCGATGGGCCTGGCGCCGATCTTCTTCGCGTGCGACTCGGTCATCATCACCAGCGCGGCAGCGCCGTCGTTGATCGACGAGCTCGACGCGGCGGTGATGGTGCCGTTCTCCTTCTTGAACGCGGGCTTGAGGGTGGGGATCTTGTCGAGCTTGACCTTGCCCGGGCCTTCGTCGATGGAAATGATGGTGTCGCCGCCGCGGCCCTTCACGGTGACGGGCGTGATCTCTTCCTTGAACGCACCCGATTCCGTGGCCGCCTTGGCGCGCTGCACGCTCGCAATGGCGAAAGCGTCCTGCTGCTCGCGCGTGAACTTGTACTTGGCCGCGCAGTCTTCGCCGAAGGTGCCCATCGAGCGGCCCGGCTGGTAGGCGTCTTCGAGGCCGTCGAGCATCATGTGGTCGAAGATGCGGTCGTGGCCCATGCGGTAGCCGCCGCGGCCCTTGAGCATGAGGTAGGGCGCGTTGGTCATGCTTTCCATGCCGCCCGCCACCATCACCTCGTGCGTACCGGCCAGCAGCAGGTCGTGCGCGAGCATCGCGGCCTTCATGGCCGAGCCGCACATCTTGCTGAGCGTGACGGCGCCCGCGCTGTCGGGCAGGCCGCCCTTGTAGGCCGCCTGGCGCGCCGGCGCCTGGCCCTGGCCGGCCATCAGGCAGTTGCCGAACAGCACTTCGCCCACGGCGTCGGGCGCGATGCCGGCGCGCTCGACCGCGGCCTTGATGGCGGCGCCGCCGAGGTCGTGCGCCGAGAGTGAAGAAAAGTCGCCCTGGAAGCTCCCCATGGGGGTGCGGGCGGCGCCGACGATGACGATGGATTCGGACATGGAGGTCTCCTTCAGGGATGTGAAAGCGGAATCAAAAACGATCGGTCAAAAATGCGTCGCGTGCCCCTCGTGCTGGAAGCGTTGCGACTCTTCGTACGGAAACACGTCGAGCATCTGCCCGGCCTGGATGCGTTCCTTGTGGTGCTGCCAGAAGGCGGCGTCGAGCAGGTCGGCGTGGTGCGCCATGAAGGCGGCGCGCACGTCGTCGTTGCCGAGCAGGAAGGGCTCGAAGGTTTCGGGGAACACGTCCTTCGGACCCACGGAGTACCAGACCTCGCCGCTCATCTCGTCCTCCTCGTTGCGCGGTGTGGGCACCTTGCGGAACTTGCAGTCGGTGACGTATTCGATCTCGTCGTAGTCGTAGAACACGACCTTGCCGCCGCGCGTGACGCCGAAGTTCTTCCACAGCATGTCGCCCGGAAAGATGTTGGCGGCAACCATGTCCTTGATGGCGTTGCCGTACTCGACCACCGCGCGCTCGAGCTGGTCCTTCGCGCGCTTGGCGTGTGCCGGGCTCTCGGGGCTGGCCAGCGTGTCGAAGGCTTCCTGCAGGTAGATGTTCAGCGGGATCATGCGCCGCTCGATGTAGACGTGCTTGAGCACGACCTCCATTTCCCCGTTGCTGTCGCGGTCGCCGAGCTCGAGCTGGCTGGGCGCGAACTTCCTGATCTCCTCGATCAGCTCGGGCTCGAAGCGGTCGAGCGGAAAACCCACGTCGCTGTACTCCAGCGTGTCGGCCATGCGGCCCACGCGGTCGTGCTGCTTCACGAGCAGATACTTGCCCTTGATCTGCTCGCGCGTGGTGTCCTTCTGCGGCGGATAGAAGTCCTTGATGACCTTGAACACGAACGGGAACGACGGCAGGTCGAACACCAGCATGACCATGCCCTTGATGCCGGGCGCAATGCGGAAGCGGTCGCTCGAATAGTTCAGGTGCGAGAGGAAGTCGCGGTAGAACAGCGTCTTGCCCTGCTTGGCGAGGCCGAGCGCGTTGTAGATTTCGGCGCGCGGCTTGCGCGGCATGAGCGAGCGCAAAAACTGCACCCAGGCCGAGGGCACTTCCATGTCGACCATGAAATAGGCGCGTGCAAAGCTGAACAGCATCTGCATGTCGTCCTCGCCGAACAGCGCCGCGTCGATGTAGAACTTGCCGTGGCTGTCGTGCAGGATCGGCAGCGAGAACGCAATCTCGGTGAAGCCGTTCATGATCTTTCCGACCACGTACGCGCCCTTGTTGCGAAAGAACAGGCCCGACAGCACCTGCAGCTGGAAGTTGGCGCGCAGCTTGACCTGGTGGAAGCGGTTGAGGATGACGTGCGCCACGCGCTGCGCATCGCGCCGCTTGTTGGCATAGCTGCCGAGCAGCGCGAAGTCGTCGAGCATCTGCTCGATGGTGTCGGCCAGCGTGTCGGGCTTGGGGTAGTACGGGCGGTAGGTGGGCGCACCGCGCGGCTCGATGTACTCGGTGCTGATGGCCGGGCGCACGAAGATGAAGTCGTTCTGGAAGTACGCGCGGTGCAGGATCTTCGTGGTCACCGAGTTGAAGAAGGTCTCGGCCAGCTCGGGCTGGTGATGGTCCACCAGCAGGCCGATGTAGTGCAGCTTGACCTGGTGCCAAACGTCCATCGGCTGTTCGCCGGCCTTGAACTCCTTTTCGAGCCGGGCCACGGCCTCGCTCACGCGCAGGTCGTAGAACTCGATGCGTTCGCGCTGTGCGCGCTGCTGGCCGTGCCAGTCGGCGGTTTCGAAACGGTGCTTGGCGCGCGCCGATTCGGCGCGGAACAACCGGTAGTGCCGGTTGAAGCCGTCCATCATCGCCTTCGCGATGTCATAGGCCAGCGGCGAGTCGAGGCGCTGCGGAAACATGGCGACGCGAGCCGATGGAGGACGGCCGTTCAGGCCGCGGCGGGGTCGGCCGTGCCGTTGGCCTCGGGCTGCGGCGTCATGGCCTGCGCCTCCTGCACCGCCTGGTTCACCTGCGTGCCTTGCAGCGTCAGCGACTGGATCACTTCGCCGGGCTTGCTCCACTTGTAGCGGATGCGCTGCACCGCGGCCTTGTAGACCGTATCGAGCGGCTTGGCGCCGTCGACGCTCAGGCCGAGATCCTGCAGCAGGCCATCGTGCACGCCGAAGGTCCAGCCGTGGATGCGGACCTTCTGGCCGCGCGCCCAGGCGTCGACCATGACGGTGCTGACGGCCACGTTGACCACCTGCTCGGCGACGTTGAGCTCGCACAGCGCGTCGACGCGTGCATCTTCGGGCAGGCTCTCGAGCATCACGGCGTGGCGGTCGCGCACGTCCTGGATGTGGCGGATCCAGTTGTCGGCCAGGCCGATGCGCGCACCGCTGAGTGCGGCCTTCACGCCGGCGCAGCCGTAGTGGCCCACGACCATGATGTGCTCGACCTTCAGGTGCTCGACCGCGAACTGGATCGCCGAGAGCGCGTTGAGGTCGGAGTGCACCACGATGTTGGCCACGTTGCGGTGCACGAACACTTCGCCCGGCTCCAGGCCGGTGATCTGGTTGGCTGGCACGCGGCTGTCGGAGCAGCCGATCCACATGTAGCGCGGCGTCTGCTGCTTGACCAGGCTGGTGAAGAAACCGGGCCGGTCGCGCTCCATCTGCGCGGACCAGGCACGGTTGTGGGCAAAGAGGTCGTCGAGGTTATCGGTGTTGTCGGGCATAGTCGGCTATTGTCGATGAGTCGTGTTTCAGGCCTTGGCTTCCGCAGACTTGGCTGCCTTGTTCGCCTTTTGTGCCTTGGCCAGGGTGGCCCGTCCCTTTTTCTCGTGCTCTCGCACCTCCGCGAGGTTGGCCTGCAATTCGGTCAGCTGCGCTTCGAGCTGGGCCCGGTGGGTGCCCAGCACGCCGAGGAATCTTTCCAGCTGCGGCACGGTGTCTCGCGGGCTGTCGTACATGTCGAGGATTTCCTTCGCCTCCGTCAGGCTCAGGCCGAGGCGCTTGGCGCGCAGCGTGAGCGTGAGCCGCGCGCGGTCGCGCGCGCTGTACACGCGCTGCAGGCCGGCGCGCTCGGGCGTGAGCAGGCCCATGTCCTCGTAGAAGCGGATGGCCCGCGTCGTGAGGTCGAACTCCTTCGCGAGCTGGCTGATGGTGAAAGTTTGCGCAGGCATGGCGGCGGTGGTGGCGAAAGGGCGTTACGGGGGCGACAGCAGGTTTGCGCGGCGATCCCTACAATGGTGCCATCAACCCATGACGTTTACGTAAACGTCAATCTTACATGAACCTCCTCGAACGTGAACTCCACTACCCCCTCGGCGACACGCTCCCCGAGCCCGGCGAAGCCCTGGAAGTGGCGCCCGGCGTGCGCTGGATCCGCATGCGGCTGCCCTTTGCGCTCGACCACATCAACCTCTGGCTGCTGCGCGACAGCCTCGACGGCGTCGAGGGCTGGACAGTGGTCGACTGCTGCATCGCGCACGACGAAGCGCGCGCGCAGTGGGAGCAGATTTTCGAAACGCAGCTGCAGGGCATGCCGATCCTGCGCGTCATCGTCACCCACATGCACCCCGACCACATCGGCCTGGCCGAGTGGCTCTGCTCGCGCTGGAACGCGCCTCTATGGATCAGTTCCACCGACTACCACGTGGCCCGCGTGCTCAGCACCAATGGCGACACCCTGGCGGGCGGCGATGCGGCCGCGGCCTTCTTCGGCTCGCACGGCCTGACCGACGCCGAGTCGCTCGCCAAGATCCGCGCGCGCACCAACTACTACGCGAACATGGTGCCCTCGGTGCCCGACCGCTTCGTTCGCATGCTCGACGGCGACGACGTCGTGATCGGCGGTCACGCCTGGCGCTGCATCAGCGGCTACGGACATGCGCCCGAGCACATCGCGCTGTACTGCGACGAACTCAAGCTTCTGCTGGGCGGCGACATGATGCTGCCGCGCATTTCCACCAACGTGAGCGTGCACGCGGGCGAGCCCGAGGCGAACTCGCTGCGCCTGTTTCTCGACAGCATCGACAAGTTCAAGGCACTGCCGGCCGACACGCTGGGCCTGCCCTCGCACGGCAAGCCGTTCCGCGGCATCCACCGCCGCGTCGACCAGCTGCAGGAGCACCACCGCGACCGGCTGGCCGAATTGCTCGAAGCCTGCACGGCGCGTGCCCTGACCGCCGCCGAAGGCCTGCCGATCCTGTTCAAGCGCGAACTCGACCTGCACCAGATGACCTTCGCCATGGGCGAAACGGTGGCCCACCTGCACCTGCTGTGGTTCGCCGGCCAGGTGAAGCGCGAACTCGGCAAAGACGGCATCTATCGCTTCGGACCCAAGGCCGCGACGGCTTAGACTCGCCGGATGGACACGCTGGCTCAGCTGCGCGCGGGCCGGCTGGCAGGCGCAAGAAGAATCGATCTCTCGAGCGGACTCACCGAGTTCCCGCGAGAGGTCTTCGCACTCGCCGATTCGCTCGAGGTGCTGAACCTGTCGGGCAATGCGCTCGACACGCTGCCCGACGACCTCCATCGCCTTCACAAGCTGCGCGTGCTGTTCTGTTCGGACAACCGATTCACCACGCTGCCTGAAGCCATCGGCCAGTGCCATGGCCTCGACATCGTCGGCTTCAAGGCCAACCGGATCCGCACCGTGCCGTCGGCCTCGCTGCCGTCCTCGCTGCGGTGGCTGATCCTCACGGACAACCAGATCGAAGAACTGCCCGGCTCGCTCGGCAATTGCACGCGGATGCAGAAGCTGATGCTCGCGGGCAACCGCCTGCGCGCGCTGCCGCCGTCGATGGCCGGCCTCGGGCAGCTCGAACTGCTGCGCATCTCGGCCAACCGCTTCGAGACGCTGCCCGCATGGCTGCCTTCGCTGCCGCGCCTGTCGTGGCTCGCCTGCGCGGGCAACCCCTTCGATACGCAGGCCGAGGACGCGGCGATCACCGCGCAGTCGGTGCCGCACATCGACTGGCGTGAACTGGCGCTGGGCAGGAAGCTCGGTGAAGGCGCATCGGGCGTGATCCATCAAGCCACCCTCGGCGCATCGCAGCAGGTCGCGGTCAAGCTTTTCAAGGGCGCGGTCACCAGCGACGGCTGGCCGCACAGCGAGATGGCCGCCTGCATCGCCGCCGGCGCGCATCCCACGCTGATCGCCGCGCAGAGTCGCATCGACGGCCACCCCGAAGGCATCGAAGGCCTGGTGATGGCGCTGGTCGATCCATCGTTCGCCACGCTCGCCGGGCCGCCGAGCCTTGCGTCGTGCACGCGCGATGTCTATGCCGAAGAAGCGCGGTGGACATCCGCCGTGGCGCTGCGCATCGCACGCGACATCGCGTCGGCCATGCAGCACCTGCATGCGCAAGGAATTCTTCACGGCGATCTCTATGCGCACAACATCCTCTGGCATCCAGAAGATGGCGGCCGGCTCGGTGACTTCGGCGCGGCGTGGATGACGGGCGCGCTCGATGCAGCGCAGGCGCGTGCGTTCCAAGGCCTGGAGATGCGTGCCTTCGGTTGCCTGCTGGAAGAGCTGCTCGAACGCTGCAACGACGCACCGCCGCAGGCCGTGGCGACGTTGAAAGACCGCTGCCTGCAGCCCGACGCGGCGTCGCGGCCTTCGTTCGCCGAAGCCCTGTCCGTGCTGCGGCGAGCACTGCCGCAATGACCCGGCGCCGACCGCCCCAATTGCCGCTGCCCACGCGCGACGGCGTCGGACCGAGCTGTGTGGGCCTGGTCCACGGCCCCTGGCCGACCATTGCCGAATTCCTGATCGAGCGCTTTCCCGCGATCACGCGCGAGGCCTGGCTCGAACGCATCGAGGCGAACGACGTCATCGACGAGCACGGCGTGCCCGTGACGGTGGCGCGCCGCTATCAATCGCCGCTGCGCGTGTACTACTACCGCACGCTCGACAACGAAGCGCGCATCCCGTTCGAAGAGCAGGTCGTGTTCCGGGACGACGAACTGCTGGTGGTCGACAAGCCCCCCTTCGTACCCGTCACGCCCACCGGCAAGTACCTGCAGGAGAGCCTGCTGGTGCGGCTCAAGCGCAAGCTGGCGCTCGACGACCTCGTGCCGCTGCACCGCATCGACCGCAGCACCTCGGGGCTGGTGCTGTTCTCGGTGCGGCCCGCCACGCGCGGCGCCTATCAGCAGATGTTTCCGGAGCGCCGCATCGCCAAGCACTACGAGGCCGTGGTGCCGTGGTACGAAGGCGTATCGTCGGTGCCCGCCACCTACCGCAGCCGGCTGGTCGACGACGACCACTTCATGCGCGTGCGCGAAGAACCCGGCGAGCCCAACTCCGAAACCCGCATCGAGGTGCAAGAGGTGCGCGACGGCCACGCGCTGCTGAAGCTCTCGCCCGTGACGGGCCGAAAGCACCAATTGCGCGTGCACTGCATGGCGCTGGGCATGCCGATCGTGAACGATCCGATCTATCCCGTGCTGCTGCCCGAAGGCACCGACGACTTCGGCAAGCCCTTGCAGCTGCTGGCCAAATCGGTCGCGTTCCTCGACCCGGTGAGCGGCGACCTGCGCAGCTTCACGAGCCCCCGAAGCCTGACGCTGACACCGAGGTGACGCCCGCGCGGCGCGGCGCACACTAAGCTCGTTTCCTGGACCGATCGCTCATTCATTCAGGAGACACCCGCACCATGGACACCACCCAACTCTTCTCGCTGAAGGGCCGCACGGCGCTGATCACCGGCGGCTCGCGCGGCATCGGCCGCATGATCGCCGAGGGCTACCTGGCCCAGGGCGCGCGCGTGTACATCTCGGCGCGCAAGGCCGCGGCCTGCGACCAGACGGCGAAGGAGCTGTCGGCGTTCGGGCATTGCGTGTCGCTGCCGGCGGACGTGTCGACGCTCGAGGGCGCGCAGGCGCTGGTCGATGCCTATGCGAAGCACGAAGGCTCGCTGGACATCCTGGTGAACAACGCCGGGGCCGCCTGGGGCGCGCCATATGAAGAGTTTCCCGAGAGCGGCTGGGACAAGGTGGTGGACCTGAACCTGAAGACGCCGTTCTTCCTGACGAAGGCGTTGACGCCGATGCTGAAGAAGGCGGCCACGGATCACCTGGCGAAGGTGATCAACATCGCATCGATCGACGGGATTTCCGTGAATCCGCAGGAGACGTACTCGTATGCGGCGAGCAAGGCGGGGCTGATCCAGCTGACGCGCCGCATGGCGTTGCGGCTGGCACAGGACCGCATCGCGGTAAGCGCGATTGCACCCGGCGCATTCGCCTCCGACATGAACAAGGACGCTCGCGACCACGGGGACGAGGTCAAGGGCCGCATCCCCGCGGGGCGCATCGGCACACCGGAAGACATGGCGGGCGCGGCCATCTACCTTGCCTCTCGGGCTGGGGACTATGTGATGGGGTCGACGCTGGTGGTGGACGGAGGCGTTACGCACGCGCGCTGAGCGTGCCCGAGAAATGCCTCAGGACCAGCGGGGAACCGCTTCGTCCTTGAGCTGCTGGCGCAGCAGGTCGTAGTCAGGCATCACGCTCCCGACCGTTTCCCAGAAGCGGTGCGAATGGTCCATCACGCGCAGGTGGGCCAGTTCGTGCGCGACCACATAGTCGATCACGGGCATGCGGAAATGAATGAGCCGCCAGTTGAGCCGGATCGACCCGTCCGCGCTTGCGCTGCCCCAGCGCGTGGCCGCGTTCGACAGCGACAGCTTCTGCCAGCGCACACCGAGCAGCGGCGCGAAATGATCGAGCCGCTCGATGAACAGGCGCCGCGCCTGCCGCATGAGCCAGGCCTGTGCCGCATCGCGGATCTGCGAAGGCGCAGCATTCTGCGCCACCGCCAGCCGCAGGATGCGCGGCCCCGTGCCGTCACCGGCATCGAGCGTGCCGCCGACGCTGGCGAAGCCGTGCTTCGGGTCGAGCTGGATCACCACCGGCTCGCCGAGGAACGGAAACCCGGCCCCATCCCTCCACTCGATGCGCGTGGCTTCGACGCGCGCATGACGCTGCTGCGTTTCAGCGAGCTTGCGCAGGATCCAGTCGGACTTCTCGTGGATGGCCACATCGACATCGCGCAGCGCCACCCATCGCGGCGCGCGCACCGACAGGCCTTCGGCACCGACGAGAAAGCCGATGGTCTTGCGCTTGCCGCGCTTGAATTCGTAGGCCACGCGCGCAGAGCCGAGCACCACCTCGCGGGTGGCTTGAGGGTGCGCGAAGTTCGCGAGCGCCAGCGTCTCGGCAAGCGGAACCGCCGGCGGCGAGGGCACGGCGTGTTCATCGTCCGGCGCCGAAGGCGCCATGGAGTGAGGAGCAAGAAGAGTCGCCGGCGGTGCCGCAGGCTTCGGCTTCTTCGCCCTGCGCGGCCGCGCCGGGACGGGTGCCGGCGACGCGAACTCGCTGCCAAGCCCTTCGAACAGGTCCATCGTGAACTGAAGCAGTCGCCCCATGCCAGGCTCTCTGTTCCTCAGCTCACCGCTTCTTGCGCAGACTGCGGGCTGTCGACATAAGCCTCGGGATCGAGGCGGCGCATCTCGGCCTCGATCCAGGCCTCGACCTCGCGCATCAGCTCGTCGGGCTTGCGGCCCACGCTCGAAATGGCCGGGCCGATGGACACGTCGACCACGCCCGGGCGCTTGATGAAGGCCTTGCGCGGCCACACCTTGGCCGACGTCACCGCAACGGGAATCACCGGTACGCCGGTCTCGCAGGCGAGCCGCGTGCCGCCGCTCTTGTAGGTGCCCTTCTGCCCACGCGGGATGCGCGTGCCCTCGGGGAACATGATGATCCAGATGCCCTGCGCGAGCAGCTTGCGGCCCTGGTTCACCACCTTGTTGAAGGCCTGCGCGCGCTGGCTGCGGTCGATGTGGATCATGTCCAGCCGCGCCATCGCCCAGCCGAAGAAGGGCACGTAGATCAGCTCCTTCTTGAACACGTAGGCCAGCGGATGCGGCATCAGCGTGGGCATCAGGAAGGTCTCGAGCGTGGACTGGTGCTTCACCAGCAGCACTGCGCCCGCGAGCTTGTCGGTCGGCAGGTTTTCCATGCCGCTCACGCGGGTCTTGATGCCCAGCAGCACGCGCGCGCCGCCGATGGCCCAGCCGAGCCAGCGCTCCGCCATCCAGTAGAGCGGAATGCCGCGCTTCCACAGCGAGCTGACGCACATGATGATGCCCCAGGGGATCACGGTGACGAGCATCCACAGTGCGTGGAGAACGGAACGAAAAAACGCCATCAGACAGTCACCTGCAGTGCAGCCCGCGCTTCGCGCGCAAGCAAAAAATCAACAAAAGCGGCGAGATCGTCGTGGACCAACGTGTTCGCCGGATATTCGGAAGGCAGCGGATCGATGCCGCGGCAGGCCGCCCCCATGCCCGTGAGCAGCAGGTGCGGCTCGCAACCGGCGGCCGCGCCCGCCTGCAGGTCGCGCAGGCTGTCGCCGCAGGTCGGGATGCCCTTGAGGTCGATGCCGTAGCGGTCGCCGATCTGCAGGAACAGGCCCGGCTTGGGCTTGCGGCAGTCGCAGTCCTCGTCGGGGCTGTGCGGGCAATAGAACACCGCATCGACCTTGCCGCCCACCGCCGCGAGCATCTTGTGCATCTTGGCGTGCATTGCATTGAGCGAGGCCATGTCGAACAGGCCGCGGCCCAGGCCCGACTGGTTGGATGCCACCACCACGTGCCAGCCCGCATGGTTGAGCCGCGCCACAGCCTCGAGAGCACCAGGCAGCGGCGTCCACTCGATGTCGCTCTTCACGAAGTCTTCGCGGTGCACGTTGATCGTGCCGTTGCGGTCGAGGATGACGAGTTTCATGACGGTGCCGCCCATGGTGGTGTTGCCGTAGGAATGTTCAGACGGCCAGCCGCTCGAGCTGCGCCACCCGGTTCATCGCGGCGTGCAGCGACATCAGCAGGCCGAGCCGATTCAGGCGCAGGTCGGCCTGTTCGGCGTTGACCATCACGCCGTCGAAGAAGGCGTCGACCGGCTCGCGCAGCGCGGCCAGCGTCTGCAGCGAGGCGGTGTAGTCGCCGGCCTCGAATTGCGCGTTGGCGGCGGGCACGACCTGCGCCATGGCCGCATGCAGCGCCTTCTCGGCCGGTTCGTGCAGCAGCAGTTCGCTGACGTGCGCGTCGGCCTCGGGGGCCTTCTTGAGGATGTTGCCGATGCGCTTGTTCGCGGCCGCCAGCGCGGCGGCGGCCGGCAGGGCGGCGAAGGCGCGCACGGCGGCCAGCAGCTTGGGCACTTCGCCCAGGCGCTGCGGGCGCGGTGCCAGCACGGCTTCGACTTCCTGCGCGCTGGCGCCCTGCTCGCGCAGGGAACCGGCGAGCCGGTCGTAGATGAAATCGACGACCTGGCTCACGTCTTCCGCGGCCTTGTGCAGCGGGAACTGCCCCGTCTTGCCGATGGCGTCGTCCAGCACGGTGCGCGCGGCGCTCACCAGCTTGCTCAGATCGAGCGGCAGGTCTTTCTCGACCAGCATGCGGATCACGCCCAGCGCATGGCGGCGCAGCGCGAAGGGGTCGCGGTCGCCGGTGGGCAGGTTGCCGATGCCGAACATGCCGACCAGCGTCTCGAGCTTGTCGGCCAGCGCCACCACGAGGCCCACGGTGTTGCGCGGCAGCTCGTCGCCGGCGAAGCGCGGCTTGTAGTGGTCTTCGATGGCGTCGGCCACCGAGGCGTCCAGGCCGTCGTGCAGCGCGTAGTAGCGGCCCATGGTGCCCTGCAGCTCGGGGAACTCGCCGACCATGTCGGTCACGAGATCGGCCTTGGCGAGTTGAGCGGCCTGCGTGGCGTGCGCGGCCAGCGATACATCGCCGAGCTTCTCTGCGATGCCGCGCGCGATGTGCATCACGCGCTGCACGCGCTCGCCCTGCGTGCCAAGCTTGTTGTGGTAGACCACCTTGCCCAGCGACTCGACCCGCGAGGCCAGCGACTTCTTGCGGTCCTGGTCGAAGAAGAATTTGGCGTCGGCCAGGCGCGGGCGCACGACGCGCTCGTTGCCTTCGACGACCGCGCTCGCATCGTCGGGGCTGATGTTGCTGACCACCAGGAACTTGTTGGTGAGCTTGCTCGACGCATCGAGCAGCGGAAAGTATTTCTGGTTGGCCTTCATCGTGAGGATCAGGCATTCCTGCGGCACTTCGAGGAACTCGCGCTCGAAGCTGCAGACCAGCACGTTGGGGCGCTCGACCAGCGCGGTCACTTCGTCGAGCAGCGCATCGTCGTGGATGGGTACCGAGCCGCCGCCGACCTCCACTGCCGCCGCGGCCAGCTGGCGCGCGATTTCGGCGCGGCGCGCCTCGAAGCTCGCGATGACGGCGCCGTCTTCCTGCATCTGCAGCGCATAGCTGTTGGCATCGCGCAGCGCGACCGGATCGACCGCCGCCTCGAAGCGATGGCCGTGCGTCTCGCGGCCGGCCTTCAGGCCCAGCGCCTCGATGGCCACCACGGTGTCGCCGTGCAGCGCGACGAGGCCGTGCGCCGGTCGCACGAAGCTCACGCTGGTCCAGCCGGGCAGCTCGCTGCCTTCTTCGAGCTGGTAGCTCATGACCTTGGGAATCGGCAACCTGGCAATGGCTTCGGCCAGCGCCTTCTGCAGGCCCTCGGCCAGCGTGGCGCCCTTGGCGGTGCTTTCGTAGAACAGGGCTTCGGCCTTGCCGTCCATGGCGCGCTTCAGGCCGGGCACGGCGGAAGCATCGGCGCCCAATGCGCCCAGGCGCTTGAGCAGCGCGGGCGTGGGCTGGCCCGAAGCATCGAGGCCCACGGCCACTGGCATGAGCTTTTGCGACACGGCCTTGTCGGCGGCGCGCTCGGCCACGTGCGTGAGGTGCGCAGCCAGGCGGCGCGGCGAGGCATAGGCGGTGAGCACGGCGCCGGATGCGGCGAGCCCTTGCGCCACGAGCTGGTCGCGCAGCACGCCGGCAAAGGCATCACCGAGCTTCTTCAGCGCCTTGGGCGGCAATTCCTCGACAAACAGTTCGACAAGAAGGCTGGCAGACGACATGGCTCAGAGCGTTGTTGGAAATGGGCCGCGAGCGGCACCGGTCACGGGCACGCAGCGAAGCGGCACCGTGGAGGGGAAAGAAGAAAAGACCGAATTCATGCGGCAACGGCGCCATGGCGCCGCTCCACGGATCGACGCGCAACCAGCGCGAGCACCGCGGCCGCCAGCAGCGGCGCCCACACGGTGGCCATCTCGTTGAACAGCACCTGCGCGCCGCGCGGCGAGAAGAACTTTTTCAGGGCGATCGGCGACACCTCGATGGGCCGCCATGAACTGAAATAGCGCACGTCGCTGAACGGCCAGAAGAAGGCGATGCCGATGCCGCCGTTGGTCAGCATGTCCAGCAGCGGATGCGACACGGTGCACAGCGCAATCCACGCCCAGCCCGCCGCCCGGCGCGTGCCCCAGCGCGGCGCGAGCCACCAGCCCGCAAGGCCCAGCAGCAGCGCGAACACCAGCGTGTGCGTGAAGCCGCGGTGGCCCGCCATGCCGCCGTAGGCGATGCCGAGCTTGAAGGCCAGGCCGTCGAAGTCGGGCGCGATGGACGCCAGCATGCCCGCGAGCAGCGCCGGCACCGGCACGCGCCGCGTGCCCAGCGCAATGGCTGCGCAGACAGGTACGGCGACGTGGGTGAAGACGGTGGGCATCGGGCGTGCTGTGGTGTATCAGGCCGGCTTCCTGGGCGGCATCTGCGCGACCCATTCGCGCGGCGCCATCGGGAAACCAAGGCGCTCGCGGCTGTCGTAGTAGCTCTGCGCCACGCTGCGCGCGAGGTTGCGGATGCGGCCGATGTAAGCCGCGCGCTCCGTCACGCTGATGGCGCCGCGCGCGTCCAGCAGGTTGAAGCTGTGCGCAGCCTTGAGCACCTGCTCGTAGGCCGGCAGCGCGAGCTGCTCGGTCATGAGGTTCTTGGCCTGCTTCTCGTGCGCAGCGAAGGCGGTGAACAGGAACTCGGCGTCGCTGTGCTCGAAGTTGTAGGTCGACTGCTCGACCTCGTTCTGCTTGTAGACGTCGCCATAGCTGAGACCATCCGTCCACGTGAGGTTGTAGACGTTGTCCACGCCCTGCAGGTACATCGCCAGGCGCTCCAGGCCGTAGGTGATTTCGCCGGTGATGGGCTTGCAGTCGATGCCGCCGACCTGCTGGAAGTAGGTGAACTGCGTCACCTCCATGCCGTTGAGCCACACCTCCCAGCCCAGGCCCCAGGCACCGAGCGTGGGGTTCTCCCAGTCGTCTTCCACGAAGCGGATGTCGTTCTTCTTCAGGTCGAAGCCCAGCGCTTCGAGACTGCCCAGGTAGAGCTCGAGGATGTTGCTGGGCGCCGGCTTGAGCACCACCTGGTACTGGTAGTAGTGCTGCAGTCGGTTGGGGTTCTCGCCGTAGCGGCCGTCCTTGGGGCGGCGGCTGGGCTGCACGTAGGCGGCCTTCCAGGGTTCGGGGCCGAGCGCGCGCAGGAAGGTGGCGGTGTGCGAGGTGCCCGCGCCCACTTCCATGTCGTACGGTTGCAGCAGCGCGCAGCCCTTGTCGGCCCAGTACGACTGCAGTTTGAGAATGATTTGTTGGAAGGTCAGCATGGCTCTGCGTGAAGGCGGCCGCCCGGCGGGAGAAGGACCCGCGGCGCAACGAACCGGCTATTTTACGAGGCAGTGGGCGGTCAGGAACGGCCCGCTATGCTCGACCTCCCCTTTGAAACCCCTGCCGACACGCCGTGATTCGCCTGCGCCTGCCGTCCGCCCGCCCCGCCCATGCCCGTTGAAGATGCCGCATTGATCGCCCTGGGAGAGCGCCTCGGCGCCCAGGCCTGGCCCGGATTCCTGGTTCTTCTGGTGATGCTGACCGTGGCCGCCGGCCTCGCGGCGTGGGGCTTCGAGCACCTGCGGCGCCGGCATGCGGCGCAGCCCGAGCCGGGCGCCGGACTGCTGTTCGGCGGGCTGGCCATTGGCACGGCGTCTGTGATCGCGCTGGCTTGGCTGTTCGCCGAAGTGGCGGAAGGCCTCGGCGACGGTCGGCCCATGGGCCTGCTGGACGAGACGATCAGCCGTGCCGTGGGCGCGCACACGCCGCCGGTCGTGAGGGAGGCGTTCTCATGGCTCACCCACATGGCCGACCCGATCGTCGCGGTGCTGGTGTGCGCCGGCGTGGCGGTGGCGCTGTGGCTTCGCGGGCACCGCGGTTTCGCGGCTGGCTGGGTCGCGGCCATCGCCGGCAACGGGGTGCTGAACCACGTGCTCAAGCTCATCTTCGAGCGCGCTCGGCCGGTGCACGACTTCGGCTTCGCGCAGGTGTCGGGCTATTCCTTTCCGAGCGGCCACAGCTCGGGCTCGATGGTGCTCTACGGCATGCTGGGCTACTTGGGACTGCGCATGCTGCCGCCGCGCTGGCGGGTGCCGTCGGTGATGGCGGCAACGGCAGTGGTCGTCACCGTGGCCTGCAGCCGCATCTTCGTGCGGGCGCACTTCCCGAGCGACGTGCTCGCGGGGCTGTGCTCGGGCGGTGCCTGGCTGGCGATCTGCATCGCGAGCATCGAGTACGCACGGCACCATCGCGGCAAGCAATAGAGGAGCTGGCGGAGGCGGCCGCCGCCGGGCCGCCCCAAGGCGAGCCGCGCCTCCCCCTCGGGGGGTGGCGGATTACACGCCGCGAAGCGGCGTGAAAAGCCGGGGGGCTCAATACTCCCAGAAGATGCGCTGCAGTTCCTTGGTGTTGTTCGTCTTGGTCAGCGCGACCATCGCCAGGATGCGCGCCTTCTGCGGACGCAAGTCGTGCGCCACCACCCAGTCGTACTTGTCGTCGGGCTGCTCGGCATTGCGGATCACGAAGCCGTCGGGCACGCGGGCGCTGCGGATCACGATCACGCCGTCGGCGCGCGCCTTCTGCAGGTTCGGCACGATGCGGTCGGCCACCGAGCCATTGCCCGTGCCGCCATGGATCAGCGCCTTGGCGCCGCTCTTGGCGATCGCGTCGATGGCCACCGACGACACGCCTTCGTAGCCCATCGCGATCTCGACCGGCGGCAGCGCGTTGATGCTGTCGATGTCGAACTCCGAGTTCATGGTGTGGCGCTTGACCGGTGCGCGGAACCAGTAGTTCCTGCCCTCGACGATCATGCCCAGCGGACCCCACTGGCTGGAGAAGGCGTTGGTCTTGATGTTGACGTTCTTGCTCACGTCGCGGCCGCTGTCGATGTTGTCGTTCATCGTCACCAGCACGCCCTTGCCCATCGCGTCCTTGCTGCCCGCCACGTTCACCGCGTTGTACAGGTTGAGCGCGCCGTCGGCCGACAGCGCCGTGCCCGGACGCATCGAGCCGACGACGATGATCGGCTTGCTGGTGTGCACCGTCAGCGTCAGGAAGTAGGCGGTTTCTTCGAGCGTGTCGGTGCCGTGCGTGATGACGATGCCGTCCACGTCGGCTTGCTTCGACAGCGCCGACACGCGCTTGGCCAGCGTCAGCAGGTTGTCGTTGGTGAGGCTTTCCGATGCGACCTGGAACACCTGTTCGCCGCGCACGTTGGCCACCTTGGAGAGCTCCGGCAGGCCGGCGATCAGCTTCTCGACGCCGACCTTGGCGGCCGCGTAGGTGGCGCTGTTGACGGCCGAGGCGCCGGCCCCGGCGATGGTGCCGCCGGTGGCGAGGATCACCACGTTGGGCAGCGCCTGCTGCGCCTGCGCGAGCGCGCTGGCCGCCAGCATTGCGGCGCCGGCCGCAAAGGCACGGAAACGGGGAGAAAGGTACATGGAGAACTCCTGTGTTGAGGTGGAATCTTTCGAGGCGGCGAGGAAGATACATGAATCGTGCCGGCATGCCCTGCGCGTTCATGCCGGCATGGCATGTGGTCATGCGCGAGGGATTACCATCGGCCGCGCGCACCGCGCCTTCCCGCCATCATGACTGCCGATCCAGCCGCCCTCCCCGTTTCGACCGCCCAGGAAATGCCCGCCCCCGACGGCCCGCTGTCGCGCGCTCGGCCCGGGCGCGAACGCATCATGGCGGCGATCCGCGCCGCGGCGGTCACCGAGTTCAGCCTGCACGGGCTGAAAGGCACCTCGACCCAGGCCATCGCGGCGCGCGCCGGCCTCACCAAGCCCCAGCTGCACTACTACATCGCCGGCAAGGAAGAGCTCTACGAAGAGCTGCTGATGCAGGTGCTGCATGCGTGGAAGGTGGTGTTCTCCTTCGAGGACGCGAGCGACCCGGCCACGGTGCTCGGCGGCTACATCCGCAAGAAACTCGACCACGCCTTCGACAGCCCCGAGATGTCGCGCATCTTCACGCGCGAGATCCTCGACGGCGGCCGCAACCTCGACCGTTACTGGCCCAACGCACGGGCCTGGACGCAGAAGAAGATCGACGTGATCAACGGCTGGATCGCGCGCGGGCAAATGCGCCCGCTCGACGCGCGCATCCTGCTGATGCACATCTGGGCCATGACCCAGAGCTATGCCGACTACGCGATCCAGACGCGCGTGATGCTCGGTCTGCCGCCCGACGCGCCGATCGATCGCGAGCCGATCGCACGGGAACTCGTGGCCTTCGTGTTGAACGGTTGCGGCATCGAGGGCTGAGCGGACCGCTCATTTCTACAGCCCGTGAACAATCCACGCGCCCGCCGCCGGGTTGCGCAGGCTCAGCGTGTTCTCACCGAGATTGGAAAAACGGTACTCGCGCCCGCCGAGCATGATCGACTTCATGTTGGTCCAGACGCGGTATTGGTAGCCCTCGGCGGTCGGCGTGACCTGCAGCACGCGGAACACGGGCGGCACGGTCACGGTGATGCGCAACCGCGCCGTCGCGGCATTGCTCCCAGAGCCGTTGTCAGCCACGCACAGCATTGGCGCGAGCAGCAAGGCGGCCAGCGCGCCGCGCCCCGAGTGAAGCCAGCTTCCCGTCATAAGGCCCGATCCCTCGTAAGAACATGGGGGCCGGGCGCTGCATGGGCGCCCGATCTCCGGATATCGGCAGCAACGGGAAGAAATATAGGCCGGGAACGGCTTTCTTGCTTGGGTCTTTGCTAGCGGTCCTTCTGGATCGCGAAATCGGACACGGCGGTGCCGCGCACGCGGATGTCGACGCGCTGCGTGGACGAACCCGGGCTGCTCCAGGGCAGGGGCAGGGTGTCCTGGACCAGTTCGACCTCGTGGCTGCCGCCGGCCACCGACGGGAAGCTGTAGAAGCCCTGCGCATCGGTCTGGGTCACGTAGCGGCGATCGATGCGCACGGTGACGCCGCCCACACCGCCCTCGTTGGCTTCGCGCCGGCCGTTGTTGTTCTGGTCGAAGAACACGCGGCCTTCGAGCCGGCCGTCGCCGAGGCCTGGCGCGCCGCCGATGGGGGCGCTGGCCGAGCCGGCGCGGCCTTCGTAGCGCAGCACCAGCATGAACGAGCGGGTGGAAGGCACGATCAGCGTCGGCTGCAGCGTGGCGGCCGTGAGGGCCGAGACCACCGCGGGGTCGAGCGCCTCCTGTCCGCGCGACGCGGTGGCCTGGGTGATGAACGACCAGCCGCGGCCCAACGGCCAAGCCAGCCGCGCGTTGGCGCTGAGAAAGCGCGTGCTGTTGCCGCCGAGACCGTTGCTGCCGCGCAAGCTCAGGTCGAGCCTCGCACCGGCCACCAGCGGAGTCGTGCCGAGCACGCCCCAGTGCACGGTGCGCAGGCTGCCGCCCGATCGGTTCGATTGCTCGACGGCCAGCGAAGTCGAGAACGTCTGCGCCTCCCCGACGCGCCAGGCGTGGTCGATGCCGGTGCGCAGGACGCGCAGGTCGACGCCGTGGGCCGCGTCGGTACGCCATTGTGTATAGCCCCAGTCGGACTGGTGCTCCCACGTCACCTGCGCCGACTGCGCGGCGAAGGAGCCGCTGCGTGCCGCCACGTTGCCCGAGACCGCATCGCGCGAATCGAAGCGGTAGCGGCCGAACATGTTGGCGTAGAGCGAGCGGCGCTGAGTGCCGCTCACGCTGTCGCTCAGTTCGACATTGCCGCCCAGTTGCCATTGGCGGGTGGAGATGTCGCCGCGCCACGAGGCGCCGCGCAGATTGTTGGGCAGCGTGTCCGAGCCCCAGCGCAGCGAAGGCTGGAAATAGAACATCGAGGCGCTCTGCTGCAGCCAGTCGGTGCGCCAGGCCGCGTCGAGCCAGCCGCCTGTGGCCGAGTCGAAGGGCGCTTGCGAAGACGCGTCCGACGGTCGCCCCGCGCTGTGCACGAGGTTGGCCTGCACGCGCATGCCACCGATGCGGTCGCCGATACCACCGGTGCCGCTGCCGATCGTGTCGGCCCAGGGCGCGAGGCCCTGCCACGAGACTGCGCTCCACAGCGTGCGGGTATCGCGCGCGTATCCGGTCAGGCCGCTGGTGTTGACGTTGCGCGCCTCGACGAACTGCACCGCTGCGTCGGTGCGCCCCAGAGCCATGGGGCCGTCGCCGCCAGCGATCTGCGTCTGCGCGCCGACACTGGCAGCCGTACCGCGGCCGGCCGAGAAGCCTTGGAACGCCAGCCCGTCGAAGTAGCCGAGCCGCCCGGCCGAGGCATTGAACTGCGTGCGGCCCGGCTGCTCGATGCTCACGGACGCGCCCTCGATCGGCAGGCTCGGCAGGAACACCCGGCCGATGCCGCGCGCCAGCGGCGTGCTGCCCATGTTGATGTTGCCGACCGAACTGTTGCCGAACCAGCCGCCGTCGAAGGGCATCGCGCGCTGATCGACGCGCCAGGTGCTGCCGTTGCGTGCGGTGAAGGGCACCACGCTGTACGGCGAGCCGCTGCTGCCGAACACGCCGTAGCCGTACACCGGTGCCGGGTTGCGGTTCAGGTTGAGGTTGGCGGAAAAGGCGCCGTAGTTGGGCGTGTCGAGGAAACCGGAGAAGGTCAGCGTCTGGCTCTGCGTCTTGACGGCGCTGTTGCTCTGCCGGTTGGATTGCAGCTCTGCGCTCCAGCCGCGCGGCCAGCCGGTGCTGGGTTCTTCGGCCTGCGGGGCCTCGGGCACGACGGGACCCTCTTCGAGCACGCGATCGACATACGCGGCGGCGACGGCCGATGGCGGGTTGCCCGCCGTTGCCGGCACCTGGGCCCACGCACCCGCGCCGGCCAGGGCAGTGCCCGCGCCGCAGAGTCCTAGCGCGGTTTGCAGGGCCCGCTTCCTCATTGACCGAAGCGTTCGTTGACTTTGAATGAGCCGCTCTTGCCCCATTCGAGCGAGCCGGTCACGGTGACCGGAAAGCGCACCGTGACGGCCGCATCCGTGTCGCCAGGCCGGGTCGCGGTGAGCGCAATCTCGCGTGTCTCGCCCGGCATGACCGGCGTGGTGGCAGGCTGGAATTCGAGCCGCGCGCCGCTGGCATCGGTGCCGTTGAGGAAGCCCGCGAGCCGGCCGTGCGCCGTGCCGGTGTTGCGGATGCGCAGCACCGGCAGGTCCTTGCCGTTCACGGTCTTCACGGCAGTGCCGGCGATGTCGAGCACGGGCTGAACATCGCCGATCGCCACGTAGGCGATCACGCCGATGCGCGCGGCCATCGCCACCGGCGTGCCGGGCGCGTTGGTGTGCTCCTTGCCTTCGATCAGCACGGCGAAGCGGCACTCCACCGGCGGTGTACCGGCCGGCGGCGTGACCTCGAAACGGTAGCGATAGGGTTTGCCCGCGGCGATGCTGAGTTCGCGGCGCTCGATGGCCACCCAGGGCCGGCAGCTGCCCGGCGCCAATTCGTCGCTGAAGTCGACCGAGCCGTCGGGCTTGAGCGTCCAGTCGGCGGTCTTGAAGGTGTACTCGCCCTGTCGAGCGTCCGAGTGGCTGAGCTCGATCACGTCGCGCACGCGCTCGCCGGGCTTGCCGCTCAATTCGAAGCGGGGGGGCGAGACGGCCAGCGCGAACTGGGCCTGCGCGCCGGTGCCCACGAAGGCGGCCGAGGCGGGGAATGCCACCAGCGCCAGTACGCGCAGGAGGCGGGAAGAAAAGCCGATCGCGCGCTTCATGGCGTCATCTCGATCTCGAAGTTGAATTGCAGCGACTGGGCGCGCTCGAGCGCGCGTCCGTCGGCCGTGAGATTCAGCAGGATGGTTTCCTGCAGGAAGGGTTCGCGCACGATGCCCTCGAAGACCAGCACGCGGTCGCCGCCGCGCATGGAGCCCGGCAGCAGCCGGCCCTGGGTGCGCCAGGTGGCGACCAGCCGTTCGTTCTCGGTGGGAGCCAGCAGCATGTAGATGCGGGCTTGGCGCATCACCCACTGCGACAGGTTCAGGCGCAGCGCGACGGAGACCTGTCCCTCGACGGTGTTGTCCGCAACGCGGCCGGGCACGGGCTGGCGCCAGCGCATCGGCGTGACCGGCTGGCCGACCACCGTGCCGGTGTCGTCGACGCGGTAGGTGGCAGCGCCGGCCTGTGCGGCAAGCAGCGCCAGCAGGGCAACGGCGAGCGCGCGGCGGGCGTTCTTCATGGGGCCGTCAACGTGTAGGTTGCGGTGCCGGTGAAGGTGCCGGACGGCACCATGCCGGGATTGGTGTAAGTGAACAGCAGGCAGCTTTCCGACCAGGTGTTCTTGGCCACGGAGACCAGCGTGAGCAGGGTGCTGCTGAACGAACCGCTCGGAATCTCCGAGTCGTACTGGCCGCTGCCGGTGCCGGTCCAAGAGATGGTGCTGAATGGAATGGTGGCGCTGCCGCTGGACAGGTTCGCCGGCGTGCTCACGGTCAGCGTCGCGCTGTTGTTGGAAGAACCGGTGGTGCGAAAGAAGCTGCCGACATAGACCTTGCCTGCAGGGGTGCAGTAGGCCGCGCCGTCGATCGGGCTGGCCATGACGGTGCTGTCGGTGTTCATCGTCTGCGCGGCGGCGCCGGTGAACAGCGCCGCCACAGGCACGGTCACGGTCACGTTGTTCTGCGTCGAGTTGTTGCCGGCAGAGTTGGGGTTACCCTGAGCCATGTTGCCCGCGCCGACTTGCAGGTACAGCGAGCGCGATGCAGAGGCAATGCCCACCGTGTAAGCGTGCACAGGCATCAGCGCGCCGAAGGCGGCCACGAGGCACGCCGCGAGACGGAGCTGTTCGAAGGAGGGACGGCGCAATGTCAAGGGGTTCTCCCGAGGCTGGAAAAAAGGCGGCGCCAGGCCGCCTTTTTTCCATGGCGACGGCGCAGGATCAGGGCGAGGTGAGCGTGTAGGTCACGACGCCGTTGTTGGCCACCGTGGCACCGTACGTACCGGGCGCGTAGACGCCGGTATTGTCGTACGCGAAGGTCCACTTGCTTTCCTGGCGCACCACCGTGTTCACCGAAGTGAAGGTCGTGGCGGTCGGACCCGCGCCCGAGGTCGTGCTGAAGGCCGGGTGGGTGATGGCTGCGTTGGTGAAGCCGGCGGTCATGCCGGCGGTGAGCGGCGCCGCCGTCACGGTGATGGCGCTCCAGGGGATGGTGCTGCTGCCGTTGCTCAGCTGGCCGGTCACGCCGGATTTGAGCGACAGGTCGCCGGCATTGCCAAGCACGCGAACCGTAACCGCGCCCGCACCCAAATCACCGCCCGTGCCGGCGATGGTGCCGCCCGCGCCGACCGATGCGCCCGGCACCGTGAAGGCCAGGTTATCGACCGTGCCCACGGTGCTGAAGTTGGTACCGGTACCGACCTGCAGATACATCACGCGCGGAATCGTCACCGTGAAGTTGAGGCGCGCCGTGGCGGTCAGCGTGCCCGATGCCGCGCTCACGAAATTGGACTCTGCTTGCGCAGCGAAAGGAAGGGCGCCTGCGATGGCTGCAACCAGGAGTAGTTTTTTCAAGATGAGCTCTCGGTGAATCGAATGGTTGATAAAGAAAACGAAACTGAGGTCCAAAGTTCACATTTTTGGAAATGTGGATTTTAGTTAACAATTTATAAAAAAGGTGCGTCGATGTTACGTAAAGACTCGGGATCGCCGCCCAGTCCGTTGCGTTTTCACGAATTTCTGTGACTTCTGTTACGAAACACAACTGAGGTGAAAGCGGTTTCTGAGGCCATCGCGCAACTCGACCGCTCTAGAACCAAACCGGTGCGCCCGCACTGGCACGTCGCTTGCATTACCTGACCACTTGCTCTGATTAAGCGGTCAAACCTCATGTACGTGCTCTTCGCCTGCGACCATCCGGTCGAAACCAGCTTCCATGCTGCGCCGCACCAAGAGGTGCTGAATCTGCGCGCCGCCGCGTACGAGGTGGCATGAACGCTCCCGCCCTGCTCGACAACGTGCGTCTGCCGCGCTGGCTGCTGCCGGTGAACTGGCCGCAAGGCGACGGTGTGCCCGTGCTGGCGCGCATCGCGATCGAGGCCGGGCGCGTGCAGTCGGTACGCCCTGCGATGGGGATCGACGCCCCGGCAACGGGCTGGGATCTCGCCGGCACGCTGGCGCTGCCCGGCTTCGTCGACGCCCACACGCACCTCGACAAGGCCTTCACCCTGCCGCGCATGAAGCAGGTGCAGCCCGGCCTGCTCGGTGCCATCGACGCGATGCTGAGCGACCGTGTGCACTGGACGCCCGCCGACGTGCGCGAACGCGCCGCGCGCGGCCTGCAGTGGGCTTGGGAATGCGGCACCACACACCTGCGTACGCACGTCGACTGGTGGGAGCCCGATACCGTGCCGATGGCCTGGCCGGTGATGGCCGAGTTGGCGCAGGAATGGGCTGGCAAGCTGCGGCTGGAACAGGTGAGCCTCATCAAGCTGCCGCTGTTCGAAGACGCGGCGCAGGCGATGCGGCTCGCGAAGCAGGTCAAGGCCACCGGGCCGCACGCGCTGCTCGGCGGCTTCGTGCACTCCACCAACTGGAGCGAGAGCGCGCTGCGCAACCTGCTGGTGTCGGCGCAGGCCTGCGACCTCGACATCGACCTGCATGTCGACGAAGAGCTCAACGCCTCGGCGGTCGGCCTGCAGACCACGGCCCGCATCCTGCGCGAGATCGGCTACGAAGGCCGCGTGGTCTGCGGCCACATCTGCGCGCTCGCGGCACAGCCCGAGGCGCGGGCCTTCGCCACGCTCGATGCGGTGGCGCGCGCGCCGATCACGGTGGTGTCGCTGCCCGCCACCAACCTGCTGCTGCAGGACGCCGTCACCGGCCGCACGCCGCGCCTGCGCGGCATCACGCTGGTGAAGGAAGCACGCGAGCGCGGCATTCCGCTGCTCTTCGCCAGCGACAACGTGCAGGACCCGTTCTGCCGCGTCGGCAGCTTCGACCCCGTCGAAGCGCTGGGCACGGCCGCGCTGGTGGCGCAGCTCGACGAGCCTTTCGACGAATGGTCGCAGGCGCTGTGCCGCGGCGACTGGCTGCGGCGCGAAGCCCCGGACGCCGAACCCACGCTGGTGGGCCAGGGAGCCGACCTCGTGCTCTTCACCCAGGCCGACCGCCACGGCTGGCCCTCGCGCACTGCCGGCCGCGTGGTGCTGCGGGAAGGCCGCGTCACGCACGGCGACCCGGCGCCCTTCGTTCCCCAATAACGACTCCCTCCACAAGGACTCTTCCATGCTCCACGGCTACATCCCGCCCCACCGCTTCCTGCCCTACCTGAGCTGGACCGAAATCGCCGCGCTGCCCGACCGCGAGAACACCGTCATCGTGCTGCCCTGCGGCGCGATCGAGCAGCACGGGCCGCACCTGCCCTGCTCGGTCGACAGCGTGATCTGCTCGGGCGTGATGGGCAAGGCGCTCGAAAAGCTCCCCGCCGAGGTGCGCGCCTTCGCGCTGCCGACCATCACCTACGGCAAGTCGGAGGAGCACCTGCACTTCCCCGGCACGATGACGCTGACCGGCACCACGCTGCTTTCGACCGTGATCGAGATCGGCGAGTCGGTCTACCGCTCAGGCTTTCGCAAGCTGTTGTTCGCCAACGGCCACGGCGGCCAGCCGCAGGTGCTCGAGATGGCAGCGCGCGAACTGCGCCTGCGTCATGGCGACTTCGTGGTGGTGCCGCACGGCGTGTCGCGCCTGCCGAGCGCAGCCAGCAAGCAGGTGAGCGAGCAGGAGAAGAAGCTCGCGATGCACGCCGGCCATTCCGAGACCGCGCTGATGCTCGCGCTCGCGCCCGAGACAGTGCACATGGAGCACGCGGTCGCCAACTTTCCGCCGCCCTTCCCGATCAAGCTGCTGTCGGCCGACGGCCGCCCGGCCTGCGCCTGGACCTCCCGCGACTTCGGCCCGAGCGGCGTGATCGGCGACCCCACCACCGCCACGCGCGAACAGGGCAAAGAGATCCTCGACACGCTCTCCGACAGCTGGGCACAGGCGCTGACCGAACTGCATGCGCTGCGTTGGGTGGTGCGCGAAGAAGCCACCTGGGAGCGTGGGCACCAGCAGGGCTTCATCCAGCAGAGCTTCGACCCCGCCTGAGCCTGTTTCTTGCAACGGCCCCTTCGCTTTTCTCGCTTCTTCAACTCCCCAGCCTTCGAGAGGTTCCCACCATGCGCTCCTTCGCACTGTCCGTCGCCGGCGCCGCCGCCATCGCTTTTCTCGCCACCGCGCCCGCGCAGGCCGAGGACAAGTTCACCTACATGACCAACTGGTACGCGCAGGCCGAGCACGGCGGCTTCTACCAGGCGCAGGCGCTGGGCATCTACAAGAAGTACGGCCTCGACGTGACCATCAAGATGGGCGGCCCGCAGGTCAACATCACGCAGATGATGGCCGCCGGCCAGGCCGACTGCATCATGGGTTCGAGCGACATCCAGATGATGCAGGTGCGCGAAGGCGGCGTGCCGGTGGTCAACGTGGCGGCCTTCTTCCAGAAGGACCCGCAGGTGCTGATCGCGCACGACGACGTCAAGAAGTTCGAGGACCTGAAGGGCAAGACGCTGCTGATCGGCGCGCAGGCCCAGCGCGGCTACTGGCCGTGGCTGAAGGCCAAGTTCGGCTTCACCGACGAGCAGACCCGCCCCTACACCTTCAACATCCAGCCCTTCGTGGCCGACAAGAACAGCGCGCAGCAGGGCTACCTGACCTCGGAGCCCTACGCCATCCAGAAGGCCGGCGTGAAGAGCACCGTGCTGATGTTCAGCGACCACGGCTTCCCGGCCTACGCGACCACCGTGTCGTGCATGGAGAAGACGGTGAAGGACCGCAGCAAGCAGGTCGCCGCCTTCGTGAAGGCCTCGGCCGAGGGTTGGAAGAGCTACCTCGCCGACCCGGCGCCCGCCAACGCCCTCATCAAGAAGGACAACCCCAACATGACCGACGACCAGCTGGCCTACAGCGTGGCCAAGCTCAAGGAGATGGGCATGGTCACCGGCGGCGACGCGGCCAAGCTCGGCATCGGCGTGATGACGGATGCGCGTGCGAAGGCCAGCTACGACTTCCTGGTGAGCGCGAAGCTGCTCGACCCCGCCAAGGTCGAACTCGCCAAGACCTACACGACCGAGTTCGTCAAGGACGCCAAGGTTCTGCCCTGAGTCTTCCGCTTCATGAATCGCATCGAACCCAACACCCTCGCGCCGCCAGCGGAGCCTGCCGTGCCCGCGGTGGAAGTGCTCTCGGCGGAGAAGACCTACCCCAACGGCACGCAGGCGCTGCTGCCGGTGGACCTGTCCATCGCCGAAGGCGAATTCGTCACGCTGCTCGGTCCCTCGGGCTGCGGCAAGAGCACGCTGCTGAAGATGGTGGCAGGCATGCTCGAACCCAGCGACGGCCGGCTGCTGGTGTGGCGCAAGCCGGTGGCGCAGATCCACAGCTGCCCGCACAAGCTGTCGTTCGTGTTCCAGTCGCCCACGCTGATGCCGTGGGCGAGCGTGCAGACCAACGTGCGCCTGCCGCTGGACCTGGCCGGCGTGCCGCGCAAGGAAGCCGATGCGCGGGTGACGGAATCGCTCGCGCTGGTGGGGCTCGAAAAGTTTGCCGATGCGCTGCCGCGCGCGCTCTCGGGCGGTATGCAGATGCGCGTGTCGATCGCGCGCGGCCTCGTCACGCAGCCCGACCTGCTGCTGATGGACGAGCCCTTCGGCGCGCTCGACGAGATCACTCGCCACAAGCTCGATGCCGATCTGCTGGAGCTGTGGCGCAAGAAGAAGCTCACGGTGATCTTCGTGACGCACTCGATCCACGAGGCGGTGTTCCTGTCGAGCCGCGTGGTGATGATGGCGGCGCGGCCGGGTCGGGTGGTGGAAGAGCTCCGCATCGACGAGCCCTATCCGCGCAGCGCCGATTTCATGGTGACGCCCGAATTCGCACGCTACGCGAAGCAGCTGCAGGACAGCCTGCTGCGCGCCAGCAGTGCCGATGAGGAGACCGCGCGATGAAGAAGACAGTCAAACCTCTGCTGAGCCAGCCGCGCGTGCAGCGCGTGCTCTACCCGGTGCTGATCGGCGTGGTGCTGGTCGCGCTGTGGCAGTGGATGGTGGTGGCGATGGAGCTGCCGCCCTACCTCGTGCCCTCGCCCTACCTGATGATGCAGACGCTGGTGACCGACTGGGCGCCGCTGGGCAATGCGCTGCTGGTCACGCTGAAGATCACGGTGCTGTCGTTCCTGCTGGCCACGGTGGCGGGCGTGCTGATCTCGTTCCTGTTCGTGCAGAGCAAGCGCATCGAGACCGCGCTCTTTCCGTACGCGGTGCTGCTGCAGGTGACGCCCATCGTGGCGGTCGCGCCGCTGATCATCATCTGGGTGAAGAATCCGGTGGCCGCCATGACGGTGTGCGCGGCGCTGGTGGCGCTGTTCCCCATCATCAGCAACACCACGCTCGGCCTGCGCAGCATCGACCCCGACCTGCAGAGCTACTTCAAGCTGAACCGCGCCACGCGCTGGCAGCAGCTGGTGCGGCTGCGCATTCCGAGCGCGCTGCCGTATTTCTTTGGCGGGCTGCGCATCTCCAGCGGCCTCGCGCTGATCGGCGCGGTGGTGGCGGAGTTCGTCGCGGGCACGGGCGGTTCCGGCGCGGGGCTGGCCTACCAGATCCTGCAGGCGGGCTTCCAGCTGAACATCCCGCGCATGTTCGCCGCGCTGCTGCTCATTTCCCTCACCGGTGTCGCGCTCTTCGTGCTGATGGCCTGGCTCACCAAGGTGGCGCTGGGCTCCTGGCATGCGAGCGAACTTTCCCAGGATTGAACTTGACCATGAATGCTCCCGTTTCCGCCATCGAGCAATTGCTGCTCGAACTGCCCGACCTCGACTGGATCAGCGATGAGAGCCGCGTGACGCGGCTGTCGCAAGACTTTTCCTGGTTCAGCCCCGTGCTCAACCGCCAGCTCAAGGACAAGCGCGCCGACGTGGTCGTGCGCCCGCGCACCGAGGAAGAGATCCGCACCGTGGTGGGCGCCTGCGCGCGCCGCGGCGTGCCGATCACCATCCGCGGCAGCGGCACCGGCAACTACGGCCAGACGACGCCGCTGGCCGGCGGCGTGGTGCTCGACATGACGGGCTACAACAGCTGCCTGTGGGTACGGCCCGGCGTGGCGCGCGCGCAGGCCGGCATTCGCCTGGGCGAGTTGGAAAAGCAGGCCAAGCCCACGGGGCAGGAGCTGCGCTGCATGCCGTCGACCTATCGCAGCGCGACGCTGGGCGGCCTTTTCGGCGGCGGCTTCGGCGGCGTGGGCTCGATCAACTACGGGCCGCTGGGCGCACCGGGCAACGTGCTCGGCATCCGCGCGATGAGCATCGAGGCGGAGCCGCAGGTGGTCGAGCTGCGCGGCGCCGAGGCGATGCGCATGCACCACCTGTGGGGCACCAACGGACTGGTGCTGGAACTGGAAATTGCCCTGGCACCCGCGCATCCATGGCTGGAGACGCTGGTCACTTTCGACAACTTCGGGGGCGCACTGCACTTCGCCGACAAGCTCGCGAACGCGCCGGGCATCGTGAAGCGCGAAGTGGCGTTCTTCGCCGCGCCCATCTCGGACCACCTGGCGCAACTCGCGGCGCACCTGCTGACGGGCTGCCACACGGTGCTGTCGCTGGTGGCGGAATCGTGCGAGCCCGCGCTGCTGCAGCTGGCCGAGGCGCACGGCGGCACGGTGAGCTACCGCAAGACGGCGGCCGAGGTGCAGAAGAGCAACCGCACGCTGATGGAGTTCACCTGGAACCACACGACGCTGCACGCGCTCAAGATCGATCCGACGCTGACCTACCTGCAGAGCGGCTTCGTGCCGGGCCGGCATGTCGAGCAGGTGATCGAGATGGAAAAGCTGCTGAGCGGCGAGGTGATGATGCACCTGGAGTTCATCCGCAACGTTGCGGGCCTCATGACCTGCAGCGGACTGCAGCTGGTGCGCTTCAGCACCGAGGAGCGGCTGCAGGAGATCATGCGCATCCACCGCGAGCACAACGTGCACATCAACAACCCGCATGTGAACATCGTGGAAGACGGCAAGGCCGGCGGGCCGCTGCCGCCCGAGGTCATCGCGGTGAAGAAACGCTTCGATCCGATGGGGCTGCTGAATCCCGGCAAGCTGCGCGACTGGCCGGTGAAGGGCGCACGGGTCGCCTGAGGCTCAATCGCGGCGGCGGCGGCGCAGCACAAAGGCTGCGGCCACGATGGCCATCGCCAGCAGCCACAGCGGCCACAGACCGAAAGGCGCGACCCAGCGCGCATACGGCGTGAGGCCACGCCGGCCTTCGGCGCTGGCTTCGAGCACGCCGCGCGTGAGGCGCGGCAGTTCGTGCGTCACGCGGCCGTCGGCATCGATCACCACGGTCGCACCGGTATTGGTGGAGCGCACCATCGGCCGCGCGAATTCGAGCGCGCGCATGCGCGAGATCGACAGGTGTTCGTCGATGGCCACCGTGTCGCCGAACCATGCGATGTTGCTCACGTTGAGCAGGATGGTGGGGGCCGTGGCCTCGTCCGTGAAGTTCGCCCCGATCTCGTCGCCGAACAAGTCTTCGTAGCAGATATTCGGTGCGATACGCTGGCCCTGCCAGACGAACGGCGCCTGCGCGAGCCCGCCGCGTGCGAAGTCGCCGAGCGGGATGTTCATCATCTGGATGAACCAGCGGAAGCCCGGGGGAATGAATTCGCCGAAGGGCACCAGGTGGTGCTTGCTGTAGACGTAGGGCCGCGCGGCGCCGGGCTGGAAGCCGAGCACTGCATTGCTGTACGTGCCCTGCCCTCCCATCGGCAGGCCGACGATGGCGGCCTGCGTGCCCTGGCTGTAGCGCGCCTCGATCACTTCGAGATAGCCGGCCGGCAACTGCTGCGGCAGGAGCGGCAAGGCGGTCTCGGGCGTCACGACGAGCGATGCCTTGGCGTCGCGCAATTGCTCGCCGTACCAGCGCAGCGCGGTTTCGATGCCGCCGCCGGGAATGAATTTCTCGTCCTGCGGGATGTTGCCTTGCAGGAGTGCAAGCTGGAGATTGCCGGCCGAGCCCTTGGGACCTTGTACGTCACTGCGCAGCGGCGCAACCAGTTGCGGCGCGGCGAACACGAGCGCGATCAGCACCAGGCCTTGCACGAGCTCGGCGACGCGCGGCGGCCGGTGCAGCACGACCAGCGCAACGACCAGCGCCGCTGCGGCACCGATGCCGTAGACACCGACCCACGGCGCCAGCGCGGCCAGCGGACCTTCGACATGCGCATAGCCGCCGGCGCCCCACGGGAAACCCGTGAACCAGCTGCCGCGCACGAGCTCGGCCAGCGTCCACAGCGCCGCGAAGACGAGCGCGCCTGTCACCCGCCCCTGCGGTCCGCGAACAACGAACCACGCAGCCGCAACCGCGTAGTACAGCCCGAGCGCCGCGGCCAGTGCCAGCACGGCGATGGCCGCGAGAGGCGCCGGCAGCCCGCCATAGGTGTGCATCGAAATGAAGAGCCACCAGAAGCTGCCGGTGAGCCAGGCGGTCGAGAACAGCCAGCCATGCAGGCCGGCGCGACGCCAGCCCGCGCCCTGCGCGCGCAGGCCGTCGAGCAGCCACACGAACGCACCGAGCGACAGCAGCTGCAGCCACCACAGCGGCTTGCCGCCCACGGGCGAGGCCATCGAAAGCGCCTGCGCGAGCCCGGCGGCACCGAAGCCGAGCAGGCGGAACAGGTTGGCGGAAGGAGAAGCCGGCGCGCCGCGCATCAGTCGGCCGCGTCGCCGCCGCGCGCCGGGGACACCTTGAACCAGCGCACCGCGCCGCCCTTGGTGTGCAGCACCACGAAGTCGAAGCCGCCGATGGCGTGGTGCTCGCCGCGCTTGGGCACGTGGCCCATCTCGTGCGCGATCAAGCCGCCGATGGTGTCGAAGTCTTCGCTCAGCTGTTCTTCATCGAACACGATGCCGAAGGCCTCGGCCACGCGCTCGATGGGCGTGTCGCCCGAGACGCGGTAGGTGTGGTCGGCCAGGCCGAAGATGTCGCCTTCGTCCTCGGCGATGTCGAACTCGTCCTCGATCTCGCCGACGATCTGCTCGAGCACGTCCTCGATGGTGATGAGGCCGGCCACGCGGCCGAACTCGTCGATCACGATGGCCAGGTGGTTGCGGTTGCCGCGGAACTCGCGCAGCAGATCGTTCAGGCCCTTGCTCTCGGGCACGAAGGTGGCCGGGCGCAGCAGGGCGCGGATGTTGAGGCCCGGCGCGCGCTGCAGCTTGAGCAGGTCTTTCGCGAGCAGGATGCCGATGATGTTTTCTTTCTCGCCCTCGTACACCGGGAAGCGCGAGTGCGCGGTGTCGATGATGAGGTGCAGCAGCGCGTCGAACGGTGCGTCGATGTTCACCAGGTCCATGCGCGGCGCGGCAACCATCACGTCGCCCGCGGTCATGTCGGCCATGCGCAGCACGCCTTCGAGCATCACGCGCGATTCGGCGCCGATCACCTCGTTGTCCTCGGCATCGGCCAGGGTTTCGATCAGCTCGTCGCGCGAGTCGGGACCGGGGTGGATGAATTCGGCGAGCTTCTGGAGAAAGCCGCGCTTGTCTTCCCGTTCGACGGGAGCGCGTTCAGGGTGAGGGTCGGCCACTGCGGGAGGGCTTAGTTGAGGAAAGGCAAGGATACCGGATTGCGTGTGACACGCTCTACCGCATGACCCCCGCCAGCCATTGGGCCCGCCGCCAGGCCTCAGGGGGCGGATTTCTTGCGGGCATCACGCATGCCGCTGCGCACTTCCTGCACGCTCGCCAGGAAGGCCCAGAACTGCTTGGCACGGCTCTTGAGCGCGAAGTCGACCGCGGCGTAGTGCTCCAGGGCGATCTCGCTCATGCGGCTGTCGAAGGTGGCGCTGGGCAGTTCGAGGTGGGCCTCGGCTTCCGAGCCGCTGCGCACCACCGTCGCGCCGGCGTTGCGGGCGATCTTCAGCATGGCGGCGTTTTCGCTGAGCGCATGGATGAAGAGCATGCCCACGCCTTCGTTGCGGGCCACGACCACGGCGCGCTCGAACAGGCGGGCGCCGTAGCCCCGGCCGCGGGCATGCGCCGAGACCGACACGCCGAATTCGGCGCAGTCGCTGTGCTGGTCGCCGGGCGCGAAGGCCAGGTGCGCCATCGCGATCAGGTCGAGGCGGCGGTTGTAGATGCCGAAGAGTTCATCGCGCTCGAAGTCGAGACCGTCGACGTAGCTCTGGACCTGCTCGTCGCCCGCCGCATAGCCGAAGCGCAAATAGCGGTCGTGCGGGGAGAGTTCGAGCAGGTGGCGAGCGATGCGCTCGCGTTCGCGCGGGCCGATCGAGCGGATCGGCACCATGACGGGTTGAGGCGCGCTGACTGCGCGTGGTTGCGCCTCAACCATCGGCGCTTTCAGGAAAGAGCCGAGGCCGAGAGACGCTTTGAGAAGGGTCTTGGCGGTAAGCATGACTCGAATGTAAGGGTTTCCCCTTAAACAACAAGTCCACAGGGTCAATCGCGGGACACATTTGTGTCCTAGTACCAAGCTGCGTGGCGCTGGCGCAACCGCAATGTGGCTAAACCGGCACAGCTGTGGTGGCCTTGACACGGTCGAGCACGAAGCTGGTCTTGCAGTCCTCCACGCTCGGATGCTTCAGCAGTGTGTCCATGATGAAGCGGCTGTAGTGGGCCATGTCGGCCACGACCACCCGCAACAGGTAGTCCATGTCGCCGGTGAGGGCCGCGCATTCGACCACCTCGGGCCATGTCTGCACGCTTGCGCGGAACAGGTCCATCGGGTTGCGCTTGTGGCTCTCGGTGTGCTTTTCGAGTCGCACATTGAGATAAGCGGTCAGCCCCAGGCCGATGGCTTCGGGCTGGACCAGCGCGACGTAGCGGTCGATCACCTTGTGCTCTTCGAGCCGCTTGACCCGCCGCAGCACGGCGCTGGGTGACAGGCTGACCTGCTCCGCGATCTGGTCGTAGGTGGCACGCCCATCTGCTTGCAGCGTGCGCAGAATCAGCCTATCGATCTTGTCCAGTGCTTCCATGTCGCCATTCTTGCAGTTTTATTGCGCAATGGCCATCCCGAGCGCCCGGAAACGCAGAAAACCTGAGAGGCATCCGCCCTACATTGCATGACCGGCCGATTTCGCGCCTTATTCATCCAGCCCCACCTACCGGAGACCGCACATGAGCCATGCCGACGCACCCGCCTTCACGCCCTGGGAGAACCCCATGGGCACCGACGGCTTCGAATTCATCGAGTACGCGGCACCCGATCCGGCCGCCATGGGCAAGGTGTTCGAGCGCATGGGCTTCAAGGCGGTGGCGAAGCACCGCCACAAGAACGTGCTGCTGTACCGCCAGGGCACCATCAACTTCATTCTGAACGCGGAGCCCGATTCCTTCGCGCAGAAGTTCGCGCGCGAACATGGCCCGAGCGTCTGCGCCATCGCCTTCCGCGTGCAGGACGCCAAGCAAGCCTACGAGCGCGCCACATCACTCGGCGCATGGGGCTTCGCCGACAAGGCCGGCCCCGGAGAGCTGAACATCCCCGCCATCAAGGGCATCGGCGACAGCCTGATCTACCTGGTGGACCGCTGGCCCGGCAAGAATGGGGCGAAGCCCGGCGACATCGGCAACATCGGCTTCTACGACGTGGACTTCGAGGCGCTGCCGGGCGTGTCGTCGCAAGACGCGCTGGCGCGCAAGGGCAACGGCCTGACCTACATCGACCACCTGACGCACAACGTGTACCGCGGCCGCATGGACGTGTGGGCCAACTTCTACGAGAAGCTCTTCAACTTCCGCGAGGTGAAGTACTTCGACATCGAAGGCCAGGTGACGGGTGTGAAGAGCAAGGCCATGACCAGCCCCTGCGGCAAGATCCGCATCCCGATCAACGAAGAAGGCAAGGAACAGGCCGGCCAGATCCAGGAGTACCTGGACATGTACAAGGGCGAGGGCATCCAGCACATCGCCATGGGCTCGGACAACCTGTACGAAAGCGTCGACGCGCTGCGCGCCAACGGCGTGACGCTGCTGGACACCATCGACACGTACTACGAGCTGATCGACAAGCGTATTCCCGGGCACGGCGAAAGCGTGGCCGAACTGAAGAAGCGCAAGATCCTGATCGACGGCAAGAAGGACGCGCTGCTGCTGCAGATTTTCAGCGAGAACCAGTTGGGCCCGATCTTCTTCGAGTTCATCCAGCGCAAGGGCGACGACGGTTTCGGCAACGGCAACTTCAAGGCGCTGTTCGAGAGCATCGAGCTCGACCAGATGCGCCGCGGCGTGCTGAGCGCCGCAAAATAAGGGCTCCTTCTTTCTTATTGCCCAGGAGCCCGGTATGCGCAGTTGCATGTCTTCGATCGGTTTGACCTTCATCGCGGCGGCAGCCGCCGTTCTTTCGGGTTGCGCCATGGCGCCGGCGAGCACGCCGGTGGCCGGCTCGCACCTCGATGCCGTGCAGAAGGCGGCGGTGCTGCGCATCTGCACGCCGGGCGACTACAAGCCCTTCAGCTTCCAGAAGGCTGAGGGCGCCTTCGAGGGCATCGACGTCGACCTGATGACGGGCTTCAGCGCCAGCCTGGGCGCGAAGCCCGAGTGGGTCAAGACCACCTGGGCCAACCTGCTGCCCGACCTGAACGCCGGCAAGTGCGACATCGCCGTGGGCGGCGTGTCGGTCACCACCGACCGGCAGAAGCGGGCCTTCTTCAGCACGCCCTACATGGTCAACGGCAAGACGCCCATCGCGCGCTGCGCCGACGTGGCCAAGTACCAGAGCGTGGCCGCCATCGACAAGCCGTCGGTGCGCGTCATCTTCAACCCGGGCGGCAGCAACGAGCGCTTCGCCCGGGCCAATTTCAAACAGGCCAAGCTCACGCTGCACGGCGAGAACGTGACGATCTTCGACGAGATCCTCGCCAACCGCGCGGACGTGTTCGTGACCGAAGCGGCCGAGGCCATCACGCAGCAGAAGCTCAAGCCGGGCCTGTGTGCGGTCAATCCCGACAAACCGCTGCAGTACGGCGAAATGGCCTGGATGCTCCCGCGCGACGACGTTGCCTTCAAGTCATACGTCGACCAGTGGCTGCATCTGCAGCAGGCCGGCGGCGACTTCCAGCGCACGATGGACCGCTGGCTCAAGTAACTCTCAAGAATCGTTTCTCATGGACACTCCTGCCGCCGCCGTTGTCACCCCCGCCGTCTACGGCGCTTCCGACCGCCCGCCTCGGGGCGACTATTCGCGCGGCGGCAAGGTGATGGCCGACTACACCTGCCCGCAGGACTGGGCCAGCTATACAGAGGCCGACCACGACACCTATCGCCGGCTCTACGAGCGCCAGGCGGCGCAGTTACCGGGGCTGGCCTGCGACGCCTTCATCAAGTCGCTGCCGTCGCTCGGCGTGAAGGACCGCATTCCGCGCTTCGAGGAACTCAACGAGCGGCTGCATCGCGCGACCGGTTGGGAGATCGTCGCGGTGCCGGGGCTGATTCCGGAGCTGCCGTTCTTCACGCTGCTGGCGAACCGCAAGTTCCCGGTGACCGACTGGATCCGCAAGCCAGAGGAGTTCGACTACATCGTCGAGCCCGACGTGTTCCATGACCTGTTCGGCCACGTGCCGATGCTGTTCGACCCGACCCTCGCCGACTACGTGCAGCGCTACGGCGCGGGCGGCATCAAGGCGCACGAACTGGGCGCCGGCGAGAAGCTCGCGCGGCTTTATTGGTACACGGTGGAGTTCGGGCTGATCCGCCAGCCGGACGGCCTGCGCGCTTACGGCGCCGGCATTCTGAGCTCGGTGGGCGAACTGAAGCACGCGGTGCTCAGCGATGAGCCGCACCGGCTGCCGCTGGACCTGCTGCGCACCATGCGCACGCGCTACAAGATCGACACCTACCAGGCCAACTACTTCGTGATCGACAGCTTTGCGCATCTGTTCGACCTTACGGCGCCCGACTTCACGGCGCTGTACGAGTCGCTGGCGGTTGCGACCGACATCGAAGCCGGAGTGCTGCTGCCGGGCGAATCGGGCTTGGCCTGAATTTCTGAGGGCTGCGCCGCGCAGCTATCGCGCGCGCGACAGCACACGTCCGCTCCCTAGGACAAGCCCGCTGGCGGCGAAGGCGCACTGCCTCCCACAATCCGCGCCAAAGGAGCTTGCATGCAGACATCCGCGCGACAGAACTATCCGGCCGGCGTACCGCACGAGATTCATCCCGAGCAGTACCGTTCCTTGCCTCACATGTTCGACGAGGCCTTTGGCCGCTACGCCGACAGGCCGTTCTCGGTCTGCATGGAGCGCTGGATGTCCTATGGCGAACTCGACACGCTGTCGAAGGCGCTGGGCGCCTGGCTGCAATCGCTCGGACTGGAGTCGGGTGCGCGCGTAGCCATCATGCTGCCCAATATTCCGCAGTTCGCGGTCACCATGTGCGGCGTGCTGCGCGCGGGCTATACGTGCGTCAACGTCAATCCGCTGTACACCGCGCGGGAGCTGGAACACCAGCTGAAGGACTCTGGCGCGACGGCGATCGTCATCCTCGAGAACTTCGCGGCAACGCTAGAGAAGGTGATCGAGCGCACGCCCGTGAAGCATGTGGTCGTGACGGCGATGGGCGATCTGCTGGGCGGGCTGTATGGCGCATGGATCACGATGGCAGTGCGTCATCTGGCGAAGATCGTGCCGGCGTACAAGCTGCCGCTGAGCGATGGACGCACGGTCACGCCGTTCACTCAGGCGATCTCGGAGGGCCGAGGCCGCATGCTGGGGCCCGACCGCAGCACGCTCGATTCGATCGCGTTCCTGCAGTACACGGGCGGGACGACCGGCCTCTCGAAGGGCGCGGTGCTGACCCATCGCAACATCGTTGCGGCCACTCTGCAGGCGGAGGCCTGGTTCACACCTGCGCTGTCGCGCGCGGGCGATCTGGCGAAGGTCAACAGCATCGCGGCGCTGCCGCTGTATCACATCTTTGCGCTGACGCTGTGCTTGCTGGTGATCCGCCAGGGCTCGCACATGACGCTGATCCCGAACCCGCGCGACTTCAACAAGTTCATCGCGGTACTGAAGAAGCGGCCATTCCACATGCTGCCGGCAGTGAACACGCTGTTCAATGCACTGCTGATACACCCGGAGTTCAAGTCGATCGATTTCTCCACACTGTTCGTGTCGCAGGCGGGAGGCATGGCGGCATCGGAAGGTACCGCGCGCAAGTGGTTCGAGGCCACAGGCTGCCCGATGATCGAAGGCTGGGGGATGAGCGAAACCTGCGCCATCGGGACCAACAACCCGGTGTCGAATACCGAGTTCACCGGGACGATCGGCTTGCCTTTGCCAAGCATCGAGATCGCAATCAAGGACGACGATGGCAATTCGCTGCCGGCAGGCCAGCCGGGTGAGCTTTGCATCAAGGGACCGAACGTGATGACGGGCTACTACAACCAGCCCGCCGAGACGGCGGCGGCCTTCACCGCCGATGGCTTCATGCGCACCGGCGATATTGCGGTGATGCAGGAAGACGGCTACAGCCGCATCGTCGACCGCAAGAAGGACATGATTCTGGTGAGCGGCTTCAACGTGTTCCCCAACGAACTCGAGAACGTGATTTCCCTGTGCCCAGGGGTCGTGGAATGCGCGGCGGTGGGCGTCCCGGACGAGAAGCAGGGCGAGGCCATCAAGGTCTTCGTCGTCCGCAGGGACCCGGCGCTGACTGAAGACGCAGTGCTGCAGTACTGCCACTCGCAGCTCACGGGCTACAAGCGGCCGAAGCACATCGAGTTCAGGGAATCGCTGCCGAAGACCAACGTGGGAAAGATCTTGCGCCGCGAACTGCGCGCCAGTGCGGGCGCCTGAATGAGCCATTCGTCGGCGAGTGCCGGGCTGCCAGCGAATGTCGTGGTATTCGAGCGGGGTTGGCTGTCTTCGAACAATGTTCTGTTCGTCGGCAGCGAAGAAACCGCGGTGGTCGACACGGGGTATGCAACGCATGCTGAACAGACGCTGGCGCTGGTCGAGTCGGTGCTGGGGGAACGGCCACTCGATCTCATCCTGAATACGCATCTCCACAGCGACCATTGCGGTGGGAATGCCGCATTGCAAGAACGCTATCCGTTGGCTCGTACGGAAATCCCGCCCGGCGAAGCTGGCTTGGTGAAACGCTGGGATCAAAGGGGCCTGAGTTTCTTGGCGACGGGGCAGATGTGCCGCAGGTTCCGTTTTACGGGGCTGCTGCGGCCCGGGACGGAACGCATGCTCGGCGATCGGTCGTGGCAAGTGCATGCGGCACCCGGCCACGATCCCCATTCGATCATTCTGTTCGACGCAGCGTCACGGACACTGATTTCGGCGGATGCCCTGTGGGAGAACGGATTTGGTATCGCTTTCCCCGAACTGGCCGGTGAGCCGTCGTTCAAAGATGTAGGCGCCACGTTGGATCTGATCGAAACGCTTGCTCCCCGGCAAGTGATTCCAGGGCATGGCGCTGTATTCGACGATGTCGGCAAAGCTCTGTCTGTAGCGCGTCGCCGGCTCGACGGTTTGCAGCGCGATCCGGTGAAGCATGCACGTCACGCCATCAAGGTACTGATGAAATTCAAGCTGCTGGAGGTGCAGTCGATCTCTTTTGCGGATTGGCAGGCGTGGCTGCGAGGCGCTGCATACATCGACGTGATCCGATCACGCTTTTTCAGCGCGATTGAATTGGATCAATTGGCTGGGGACATCCTGGCGGAGCTGGTTGCGGCCGGCGCGGCAGAGATGAGCACATTTGGCCTCCGCAATATCTAGCACCTTCTTTATTCGTCTTCCAGCCCCCAAAGCAAAAAACCCCAGTCAGATCTCTGACTGGGGTTTTCTGGGCTGTAAGAGCCTGACGATGACCTACTTTCACACGGGAACCCGCACTATCATCGGCGCTGAGTCGTTTCACTGTCCTGTTCGGGATGGGAAGGAGTGGGACCAACTCGCTATGGTCATCAGGCATAAAGGGTTGTTCTGTTGATCACATGATCAAGAGAACGAATTCATAGAGTTTGGAATCAGCTTGTGGCGAATTATTTTGAATGCGTCAACTTGGCATAACACCTTGATCGGATTGATCAAAG
>NZ_JBGLYN010000061.1:0-39621 GCF_047304045.1 Variovorax sp. Varisp85 | reverse complement strand
CGCCCAGCCCGCCCCGTCGGTGGGCGGCGAAGCCAGCACCATGACGCCTGCCGGCGTTGCAAATCCGCCGCAGCGCCCCGACGCCTCGATGCCCATATCGCGCGAGGCGGTGAAGGCCGAGGCCCGTGTGCAAAACCGCAACAATGCCAACAGCGTGGTGCCCAAGGGCGAGGCGTCCACCACCGTCAACCACCAGCCCAACGCCATGCCGCAGCCGACCGGCGAGATGTCCCGCGCGGAGGTCAGCCAGACGGGGCGCAAGGTCAAGCCGCAGTTCGGCCAGAAGGGCGAACGCCCCGACGTGGTGACCAATCCGACGGACAAGACGGGCACGCCGCAGTAAAACCCGCCCGTCGATGAAAAAAGCCCGCAGCGCTTTCGCGTTGCGGGCTTTCATTCGATGGCGCCGTCACCGGCGCAGCGGGTGTGGATCAGCCCTTGGCAGGTGCCGGCGCACCGCGCTGGCCTTCATGGCCGCGATGGCCGTCGTGGTCACCCCGGTGGCCGCCGAAGTGCACGGTCTCGGCGTCGAAGGTCTTCTGCTGCTCGGGCGTCAGCGCGGCGTAGAAAGTCTTCGTGGCTTCGGCGCGCTTGGCGAACATCGCGCTGCGTTCGGCACGGCGAGCCTCCATGCGCTCCAGGCGCTGCGGCGTGGTCAGCTTGGCGAACTCGGCACGGTCCATGTGCGGACGCGGACCGCCGGGCGGCTGCGTCGCGGCGGTGAAGGTGCTCCATGCGCCTTCCTGGGCCGCGGTGAGCTTGAGCTTGTCCTTCAGGGCGGCAAGACGCTTGGTGCGGCGCTCCTGCATGCGCTCCATGCGCTGGGCGGGGTCCATGCGCTTGTGCTGCGCCTTGGGCGCCGCGGCGTTGTCGGCCTGGGCCACCGCGGCGGTGGGTGCGGCTGGGGTGGAGGCGGCCGGCGCTTGAGCGAACGCGCCCGAAGAGGCGAGGGCGGCCGAACCCAGCAGGCTGGCCCAGACGATGCGTTGGCGAAGAGAAATCATGAGAAGTGCTTCCTTTCGAAGAAGCCCGCCACCGATGGGCAGCAGGTGAGACGAAGTGTGGAAGCGCTCTGTATCGCCTCCGTTAGGCCGGCGTGAGCTTGCGTAAAGAATGATGTACAGCGAGCGCGAAAGCGGCCTGTGGCGTGACTTTTTACTTGGGCCGGGGCCGCTTCAGCCCGCGGTCTGGCACCTGCAGCCTGCCGGCGCGCAGGTCGCCGACCGCCCGGGCGACGGCGCGCGCCACGTTGCGCACTTCTTCCTGCACGTCGGCATCGGCATCGAGCGCGTCGTGGCTGGTGGCGTAGGGTTCGTAGTAGCCGATGTAGCGATCGAGCAGCGCCTGCGTGCCGGCGTCGACCAGCCCCATCCAGTCGAGCCAGTCGACGAGGCTTCGGCGCACGCTTTCCACGCCTGCCACGTCGCCGTGCACCACCACGCCGTAGACGCGGCCGTCGAGGTGCTTGGGATAGCCCCAGCCTTCGAGTTCGAGCGCCTTGGCTTCCTCGGGATTCTTGCCATGCGTGCTGGTGGGGTCCGGGTTGCCGCCGTCGGCGCAGACGAGGCGGTCGATCATGAGCTTCAGCGGACTCGCCGCCTGGTACCAGTGCGTGGGCGTGAGCAGGATCACGCCATGCGCGGACACCCAGCGTTCGTAGATCTCGTTCATCCAGTCGCCGGTCTGGCGCAGCGAATGGTTGGGATAGCAGCTGCAGGGCCAGTGGCACAGCGGCATGGCGGTGGAGACGCAGCCCTTGCAGGGGTGGATCTGCCGGCCGTATTCGGAAGCGAGCAGGCTCAGGTCGAGCAGGTCGGTCTCGATGCCGCTGCCGTCGAGCACCTCGCGCGCCAGTTCGGCCAGCCGCCATGTCTTGGAGACTTCGCCGGGGCAGGTGCCGTCGTTGCGCGGCGAGCCGTTCACCAGCAGCACGCGCGAAGGCGTCTGCGGCAGGCTCCAGGCGAGCTGCGCCGCGTCGATGCGGGCCTTGGCTTCGAGCCAGTCGACGGACAGTTCGTAGTCCGGGTCCGCATAGCCGGGCCCCGCCCTGCGGGTGACGGGCGCCTTGCGGCCTTGCTCATAAGCTTCCCAGGCGATGAGTTCGATGCGCCGCAGCGACTCGGCCTCGGCCTGGAAGGCCGGGTCCTGGAAGGGCTGCATGAAGCGTTCGTGGAACTGGGCGCGTTGCAGCGTGGCGGGCGCCTGTCCTTTTCGGATCGTGGTGGGCATGAGCGCAATCTAGGGGGCCCATGCGGTGGCCGGAACCCTGGCCGATGCCGACTTTCGGTAGGCGGGCGACTACAGGTTCAGCCCAGCTTGCCGTTCTGGAAGTCGTGCACCGCCTGCTGGACCTGCTCCTGCGTGTTCATCACGAAAGGGCCGTACTGCGCGATGGGCTCGTGCAGCGGCTTGCCGGCAATGAGCAGCGCACGCGCGGGGCTGTGGTTGGTCGCGCCGGCACGCAGCACCACGCCGTCGCTGCCCGCGTCGTTGGCCAGGATCGCCATGCGCCGCGTCGGGACTTCGCTGCCCGCGATCCACAGCGATTCGCGGAACACGTAGACCAGCGCGTTGTGGTCGTGCGGCAGCGGCTGCGCGAACTCCGCGCCCGGCGGCAGCGTGACGTCGAGGTACAGCGGCTCGGTGTGCTCGCGCCGCACCGCACCCTCGATGCCATGGCTGGCGCCCGCGATCACGCGCACGTGCGCGCCGCCGGTGGTGGTGAATTCCGGGATCTCCTCGCTCTGGATGTCGCGATACCAGGGCTCGCGCATCTTGTCCCTGGCCGGCAGGTTGAGCCACAGCTGAAAGCCTTCCATCAGGCCTTCTTCCTGCTCGGGCAGTTCGCTGTGCACGAGGCCGCGGCCGGCGGTCATCCACTGCACGCCGCCGTTCTCCAGCAGGCCTTCGTGGCCGGCGCTGTCGCGGTGGCGCATGCGGCCGGCGATCATGTACGTGACGGTCTCGAATCCGCGGTGCGGATGGTTGGGAAAGCCGCCGATGTAGTCGCCCGGGTTGTCGCTGCCGAAGGCATCGAGCATCAGATAAGGGTCGAGCCGCTTCTGCAGCGGCTGCTGAAGCACGCGGGTGAGCTTGACGCCGTCGCCGTCGCTGGTGGAAACACCGGCCACGATGTGGTCGATGCCGCGCGGCGTGGCGACGGGATCGGTGGGATGGTTGGCGTGGTGGTTGGCGTTCGTCATCCGTCCATGGTGGCACTAACGCGCCCACCGCGCCACCCGCGGCCTGTCAGCGGGCGGCTTGACATGTCACGGCCACTGCTGGCGCTGCCAGTAGCAGTATTTCCACTGCGTTTCGAAGCCGGCGCGGCGATACAGCGACAGCGCCGCATGGTTTTGCGCATCGACCTGCAGGAACACCCGCTCGAAGCCACGTGCCGACGCGGCTTGCGCCAGCCCGGCCAGCACGCGCGCCGCCAGGCCCCGCCCCCGCTGCGCCCGCTCGGTGCGCATGCCGTGCACGCTGGCCCAGCCGTGCCCGAACGCCATCGCCCCCGCCGCCACCGTGCGGCCGCCTTCGCGCACGCTCGCATAGAGCGAGCCTTTGGCCCGCGACAGCATCCGCACGCGATGGGCCCCGTCCACCGGATCGAAGCCCTCGCCGAGGAACAGCGCCGACCAGGCGGCGTCGGGCGCATGATCGACGTCGGCCAGCGCGCCGCCTGCGACCACCTGCCGCATGCGCTGCGCCGAGCCGACCTGCACGCAGGTCGGGCTGTCGTCGATGTAGTGGCGCCGCTCCAGCTCGGCGCGCAGGCCCTCGAAGCACGGTGCTTCGGCCAGCCGCAGCGCGGGCGTGACCTGGCGGCTGTCGTAGCGGTCCTCGATGCGGTCGAGCGTGCTGTGGTCGACCTCGCTGCGGTGCAGCGGCACGGCCGACCTGGCGCGTTTCACGGTGCCGCCGGCAAAGGGCAGCAGCCAGCCGTCGAGCTCCTCGGTCAGGTCGGGCGACACCGCCGCGATGGTGGCGCGCTCGATGGCTTCGATATCCGGGATGCCCAGGGGTGTGGTGTTCATTGTTTCGTGGCCTCCGGCGCCGTGAACTTCGCCGCGGCCACGCCCTTGAGCAGCGCTTCGCGCTGGTTCCGGCTGATCCCGCGGATACCCTCGGCAATCCACTTGATGCGGTCGGCGTCGACGTGGCCATCCTGCCGCCATTGTTCGAGCACGGCCTGCGGCTTGTGCAGCATGGCGGCGAGCCACACTGCCTGTGCCGGCTCGAGCGTGCGCGCGCTGCGCTTGAAGTAGCGGCGCGCCGCGGCCTCGGCGCCGCAGGCGTTGCCGCCCCACGGCGCGTTGTCCAGGTACAGCTGCAGGATGCGGGCCTTGCCCAGCGTCTGCTCCATCTCGACCGCGTAGAGCAGCTCGCGCAGCTTGCGCTCGGCGGTGCGGTCGCTGCCCGTCACCAGCAGCTTGGCCAGCTGCTGCGTGATCGTGCTGCCGCCGCGCCGGATCTGGCCGGGCTTCTGGTTGTTGTCGATCGACGCGAGGATCTCGGTCAGGTCGTAGCCGTTGTGGGTAAAGAAGCGCTGGTCTTCGGCGGCGATGACGGCACGCGCCAGCCAGCTGTCGTTGGCAAGCCTGGCCGACGGTCCGCAGCTGGTGCGCGCGTTGAGCATGGCCTCGGTGCCCAGCCCTTCGACGGTGAACTGGCTGATGACGGGCTGCACGGCGAAGGTGGCCTCGGGCAGTACGAGCTGGCCGCGCAGCGCGAGCGTGCCGCCGATGCGCGCGCGCTGCAGCTCGGGCAGCTGGGGCACCAGCACCGCGTACCAGCGCTCGATGGGCGCATCCTGCACGCTGGCGTTGAGCTGCAGGTTCTTCAGCGTGACCTTGCCGTCCCAATGGCCCTGCAGCCGGGTGGTGTCGGTGCTCTGGGGCGTGGCTTCGAAGGTGCCATTCAGCGTGTTGCCGTCGCGCTTCACGGTGGCGAGCAGGCGCTCGATCCTGATCGGCTGGGTGCCGAGCGCCGGCACGTCGGCGCTGCAAGGCGCGCATTGCATCTCCAGCAGCTCGCCGGCCGGCTTCCAGGCGAAGCGCACGGTGCCGAAGCGGGTGTCCAGCGAACGCCCGTCGAGATGCGGCGCGAACCACGGCGAGGTGGCCACGCGCACGGCCGTTGGAACGCCGATCTCGAAACTCAGCGGCCCCGCCTTCACCGTGGTGCTCCATTCGCCGGCGGCCGGCGCGAGCGCCAGCTTGGCTATCAGGAAGATAGCCACGCAGGCCGTAATGACCAGGGCCAGCAGGCCGAAAAGCACGAATCGCAGGGTCTTCTTCACAGGCACGTTCTCAGATCGGTCTCGCCACGGTGACAGCTTGCCACGGCCCATGGGATTGGCCGCTGGCCGCTGCCCAGTACCAGCTTGAAGTGTCTGTGAAAGCGGTGCCCCGGGCATCGACGATGCGCTCGCAAACGCGGATTTTTTGCGCTCCGTGCCGTTGCGCAACAAAACAGCGCCACAACCGTTCCTGCGCATCGCGTTCCAGGCGCGCCTGTTCGATGCGATAGCCCAGCGCGCGGTAGCAGTCCGCTGCCGGATGCAGCATGCGCGTGGGCTGCGTCACCTCGCGCATCACCAGCGTCTGCGTGCCGTCGGTCATGCGGCCGATGGCGCCGGGGAAGCGGTCGGCGAAACGCTGTTCCACGTCGCTCAGGGCCAGCGGGCGCAACGGAGCGCCGTCCCATTCACTCGGCCATTCACGCGGCACGGCGGCGGCGACCGGTTTGGCCGGCGTACGCACCGCCGCGGCGGCCGACCACAGCACGCACAGCAGCATTGCCAGCGCGAAGGCGGCCTTGTGGCCGATGCGATTGATGAAATGGTTCGCAAACCAGCGCTCAAAGAACGGTGTCGACATGGCGGCCTCCCTGGGTGGTGATCAGGCCCGGGATGGGCAGTTCGGCCGGTTCGGGCACGGGTCGTGCCGGCACCATGAGGCGGGCGATGGCGCCGCACACCACGGCCAGCACCAGCAGGCCCAGCGCGTTGTGCGCCCAGGGTGCGAGCGGATGGCCCGCGCCTTCCAAGGCGATCAGCACGCTGTTGCGCACGATGTTCCCGGCCAGCACGAGGAGGCTGACCATCGGCAGCCGGCGCAGGAAGGCCCGGTCGCTGCGCGACGCCCACAGCGCGACCGCGCAGGCCGTGAAGTAGCCGAGCCACACCATCTGCACGCCGGAGCAGGGCGCATCGACGACCACGAGCCGGCCGTCGACCACCAGGCTCGCTCCTTCACGCGCCACCTCGAAAGCGGGCGCAAGCAGCCAGCGGCTGGCCTCGGCCGTCACCACGCGCAGCGGATAGCCGGCATAGAACTGCAGCGACGACAGCAGCGGCAGCGCGAGCACCGACAGGCCGGCCACCGACAGCGCAGCCACGCGGCGCGGCAGGAAAGCGAGCAGCCCGCACGCCAGCGACAGCACGGCCACCAGCCCCGCCGCGAGCGGCGGCAGCGCGGGCATGAAGCCGAGCCCGGTGCGCAGCAGCGTCGCGAGCACGGTGCCCGCGCCCGCCAGCGCGAGCCAGCCCAGGCGCGGCGAGGCGCGCAGTTCGCGCCGGCGGCTCCAGGCCAGGGCGGCGAGCGCGACCAGCGCCAGCAGCCCCATCGGATCGTCGGAGCCGTCGCGCATGCGCTGCGCCATCCAGGCCCAGGTCGGCATCAGCGCGACGAGCTGCAGCCCGAGCCAGCCTGCGGCCGGCGTGCGGTCGATGTGGATGCCCCAGTCCACGATGCGCGGGTGGCGGCGGGCGAGCGTTGCCAGAGACATTTTTTTCTTTCTCGATGGATCAGGCGGTAAGGCGGCGGGCGTCGTTGCGGCGCGCGCGGCGGCGCAGCATGGCCAGCATCGACAGCACGACGGCGATGGCGCCCAGCGATTCGGGCTCGGGCGTGCTCGGCACCTCGGCGCCCAGTGCAAGGTCGCTCACACCTTGCGGCAGCGGCAGCGGCTGGTTCACGTCCACGCTGTTCTGCGGCGCCGCATTGCGCACCACCTTGTCGACGGCGATGAAGCTCGTGTACTGCGTGAGCAGGCTGTACTTCAGGCCGAGTTCGGTAATGCGTTCCTTGAAGGCCACGCCGCCTTCCAGCGTTTCCTGGTCGCTCAGGCTCTGGATGCGGTGGCGGGCCCACAGCGTGCGCAGCGCGGCCGTGTCATGGCGGGTGCGCTCGTCGATGCGCACTTCCTGGCGGTAGGGCCCATTGGCGCTGCGGCCTTCGATGATCACGCGGCCCTTGGCTTCGCCGCGCCACTTGCCGAACACGATCACCGGGCGCTCGCCGAGCACGTCGGGCAGCGCCTGCGGCTCCACGTCGTACACGTCGAGCCCGCCGAAGGTGGCCTTCACGCTGGTGAGCACCGGCGCCTCGACCATGCGGCGAAAGCGCGCGGCCTGCTCGGGCGCCTGCACCGGGTCGGTGATGATGAAGGGCTCGCCCATGCCGGCGCGCGCAATGCCTTCCATCAGGCTGCGGTTGACCGACGAGCCGATGCCGAAGGCGAACACATTGGCCTTCGAGAGGTTGTTGCGCACCAGCTCGAAGGCTTCGCGCTCGACCGTCACGTAGCCGTCGGTCACCACCACCACGGTGCGCGACACGCTGTCTTCCTTCGGTTCGGCGTACACGCGCTTGAGCGCCGGAATGAGTTCAGTGCTGCCGCTGCCGCTGTAGTTCTGGATGGTGGCCAGCGCCTGCTCGATGTTGGCGCGCGTGGCCGGCACCGACTTCGGCGAGAGCATCCTGTTGCTGCCCGAGAACAGCAGCACGTTGAAGGTGTCGCTCGGCCGCAGGCCGCCGATCAGGCGTTCGAGCACCGTCTTCGCGGTGTCGAGCGGAAAGCCGTGCATCGAGCCCGAGATGTCGACCACGAAGATGTAGTCGCGCGGCGAAATCGCGCTGGCGGCCACGGCCTTGGGGGGCTCGACCATGGCGAGGAAGAAGTTCTCGGCGCTTCCATCCGAGTTTTGTCCCTGGCCCTTGTAGAGCATCAGGCCCGATTCGATTTTTTCACCCGCCAGGCGGTAGTCGAGCACGAAGTCGCGGTTGTCGGCGGGGCGGCCGTCGGCGGTGAGCACGATGTCGGCGTGCCGGTCTTCGTCGCTCTTCTTCACGTCGATGGCGTGCGTGGCCGAGCGGATTTCCTTCAGGCCCATCGGCGTGTCGATGCTGGCCTTGAGCTTGAAGCTGGTGTTGGGCGCCACGCCCGCGGCCAGCGTCGGTTGCGCGACCCATTTCGCTTGCGCGTTCTCCGACTGCGGGCTGTTGTAGCGCGGCCCGACCACTGTCGGGAACACGAACTGGTAGTTGCCCGACTGCGGCACCAGCAGCTCGGTATAGCGCAGCTCCACCTTCACATCGTCGCCCGGCAGGATGTTGGCGACGTTCATCTGGAACACGTTGGGCAGGTGCTGCTCGAGCAGCGCGGCGGTCTTGCCTTCCTTCTTCGCCGTGTCGTACTCGATCTGTGCCTGCTGCTTCTCGCGGATCTGCGCGGTGATGAGCCGGTCGGCCAGGCGCACGTTGAGGCCGCTCACGGCGGCCTTGGTCGAGCCGGGAAACACGTATTTCGCCTCGATGGCGCGCTGGCCCTCGTTGCGGTAGGTCTGCGTGACCGTCACGTCGGCGATCACGCCCGAGATCTTCACCGAGACCTCGGTGCCCTTCAGGGGCAGGCGGTCGACCGAGGGATCGTCGCTCTTCACGAAGAAATAGGGGCTCTCGGTCTTCGGGCGCGCTCCGGCGGGCGCTTCCTGCGCATGCGCCGGGCGCACGCCCGTGGCGATGAAGCCCGCAGCCGCCAGGCTCACGGTGGCGAGCCAGAGCCAGCGGCCGGGACGTGGGGTGGTGTGGGCATCCATGGCGGGGGTTCCTTGTCCGTGCGAACTTGCACAGCCGCAACTGTCGGCACCGCACGAGAAGGCAGTTGGAAGGCGCGTTGAAGTCGAACGGCGCCATCGGCCGCTGTGTGAAGTCTGTGTGAAGCGAGGCGGCGGGCACGCTTCACACGGCCTTCGGGTCGCGCGGCGAGCATCGCGGCTTCGCTACAGACGAGGAGAGAAGAAAATGCTTCAGTTGTTCAAGGCCGTGCTGAATTCCATGCTGGCCAAGGTCGCCGGCCTGTTGTTCCTGCTGCTGCTCCTGTGCATTCCGCTGGGGGAGATCCAATCGCTCAACCACGCCCGCGGCGAGAGCCAGCGCGAAGCGGCCGACGAGCTCGCCGCCACCTATGCCGGGCGCCAGACGATGGTCGGCCCGCTGCTGCTGGTGCCGTACGTGGAGCGCTGGATGGAGCCGCTGCGCAACGCGCAAGGCAAGGTGATCGGCCAGGAGCCGCGCAGCAAGGAAATGGCCCACGTGGTGTTCCCGGACAAGCTGCACATCGAGGGCTCGATGGCGCCGCAGGAACGCTACCGCGGCATCTTCAGGATTCCGTTCTACACACTCAGCGCCACGCTCACCGGTGGCTTCGCTGCCTTCGACCCGAAGGCCGTGGCGCACAGCGAGGCCGATTCGAAGATCGAATTCAAGGCACCCTTCATCGCCTTCAACGTGAGCGACCTGCGCGGCCTCGACGGTTCGCCAGCGATGACGATGGGCGGCGAGGCGCTGCGTTTCAGGCAGCGCGTGCCGGGCCTGGCCGATAGCGCCTGGTTTGCCGACGGCATCCACGCACCGGTCACGGGCGCGGCGCTCACCGCATGGCAGGCCGGTACGCCGGTTTCTTTCGACATGAAGCTCGGCCTGGTCGGGCAGGACACACTCGCCATCGCGCCCATCGCCGAGGAAACGACTGCGCACCTGCGTTCGCCCTGGGCGCACCCCAGCTTCGGCGGGCGTTTTCTCGCGGCCGAGCGCAGCGTGACGCCGCAGGGCTTCGACGCGCACTGGCGCGTGTCCTCGCTCGTGACTTCGGCGCGCGAACAGGTGCGCGCGGGTCTCTCGGCCCGCGGCGGTCCCGCCGACGACAACGCCGCCGCCGCAGTTGTTGCCACCGCCGCGCACCGCAACACAGGTCCGCTGCAGACCTTCGACGTGTCGCTCGCGCAGCCGATCAACGTCTATTCGATGAGCACGCGCGCCGGCAAGTACGGCGTGCTGTTCATCGGGCTGGTGCTGATGGCCGCCTTCATGTTCGAGCTGTTCCGCAAGCTGCGCCTGCACCCGATCCAGTACGGGCTGGTCGGCCTGTCGATCGCGCTGTTCTTCCTGCTGCTGCTCGCGCTCTCCGAGAAATTCGCGTTCTGGATGGCCTACGCGGGCGCCGCCGCGGCGAGCGTCGCCCTGCTGACCGTGTACTTCAGCACAGTCCTCGGAGGCTGGCGGCGCGGCCTGTCGTTCGGCGCCTTCGTTGCGCTGCTCTATGGCGCGCTCTACGGCCTGCTGGCTTCCGAAAGCAACGCGCTGCTGCTGGGTGCGCTGCTGATTTTCGGCATGCTGGCGGTGCTGATGCTGGTCACGCGCAAGGTCGACTGGTACGCGCTCTCTCGCCGCGTGGAACCGGCTTCGGTCGCGGCACCCGAAGCGCAGGCGCCATGAAGCTGCTGAGGGCGCGCGGCCGAAAACCGTTTCAAGACGTGTCGAAACATTCGGATGCCGCGATCATGCCGGGCCATGCCATCCTTGCGGAACTCGACGCCGAATATCCGGTCTCTTTCTCGCGCAAAATCGTGCAACAGGTGATTCGAGGCGAATGGGGCTGTCAGGGCCTGCTCGTCACCGACGATTTCACGATGGGCGCGGCCTGCAACCGCGGTCTCTGCGATGCCACCGTCCGCGCCCTTGGCGCCAGGGTGGACCTGTTGCCGATCGCCTTCGACCAAGACAAGTATTTCGATGCCATGCATTGCGCGCAGCAGGCGGCGCAGTGCGGCGCGCTCGACCTCTCGATGCTGGAACGCAGCAGCGCGCGGCGGCTCCAACCTTTCGCCAGCCAGTAGCCAATTCCTATGTTCAAACGCTCAAGCCCCCAACCTTCCGACGACGACAGCGCGGCGCCGGTCGATCCCCGCCACCGCTGGAAACGCATTGCCGGCTGGGGCGCCATCGGGGTGGGCTCCGGCGCGCTCGTGGTGCTGGTCGCGGCCATCGTCGCGGTGGTTGCCATCTACCCGAAGCTGCCCGATGTCTCGGAGCTTTCCGACTACCGCCCCAAGCTGCCGCTGCGCGTGTACTCGACCGAGGGCCAGCTGATCGGCGAGTTCGGTGAAGAGCGCCGCAACCTCACGCCCTTCGCCAGCATTCCGAAGGTCATGAAGGACGCTGTGCTGGCCGTGGAAGACGCGCGCTTCTACGACCACGGCGGGGTGGACTACAAGGGCTTCCTGCGCGCCGCGGTCGCCAGCCTGAAGGGTGGCCGCAAGCAGGGCGCATCGACCATCACGATGCAGGTGGCGCGCAACGTCTACCTGAGCTCCGAGCGGACGATGAGCCGCAAGACCTACGAGATCCTGCTGGCGCTGCGGCTCGAACGGCAGCTCACCAAGGACCAGATCCTCGAGATCTACCTGAACCAGATCTACCTCGGCAACCGTGCCTACGGCTTTGCCGCCGCCGCCGAAACCTACTTCGGCAAGCCGCTGCAGAACGTCACCGTCGCCGAAGCCGCGATGCTGGCCGGCCTGCCGAAGGCGCCCGGCGCCAACAACCCGGTGGCCAATCCGCGCCGCGCGCGGGCGCGCCAGCTGTATGTGATCGACCGCATGCACGAAACCGGCTTCATCACCGCCGAGCAGGCCGCCGAAGCCAAGAAGGAAGAACTCCACCTGCGCGACGCCGGCGACCCGAACCGCCTGCATGCCGAATACGTGGCCGAGACGGTGCGCCAGATGATGTACGCGCAGTACGGCGACAGCATCTACACCAGCGGCATGAAGGTCTACACCTCGCTCGTGGCGGCCGACCAGGCCGCGGCCTACCGGTCGCTGCGCAAGGGCATCATGGACTACGAACGGCGCCAGCCTTATCGCGGCCCGGAGAAGTTCGTCGACCTGCCGACCGAGCAGAAGGAAGTCGACGAGGCCGTGGACGACGCGCTCGCCGAGCATCCCGACAACGGCGACGTGGTGGCTGCCGTGGTGCTCGACGCGAACGCCAAGGAAATCAGCGCCGTGCGCGCCAATGGCGAAACCATCCAGATTACTGGCGATGGCCTGAAGCCCGCGCAGTCCGGCCTTGCCGCGAAGGCGCCGCCCAACATCAAGATCCGCCGCGGCGCCGTGATCCGCGTGGCGAAGACGCCGAAGAACACGTGGGAAATCACGCAGCTGCCGGAAGTCGAAGGCGCCTTCATCGGCATGGACCCGCGCAGCGGCGCCATCAAGGCGCTGGTGGGCGGTTTCGATTTCGGCAAGAACAAGTTCAACCACGTCACGCAGGCCTGGCGCCAGCCGGGCTCGAGCTTCAAGCCCTTCATCTATTCGGCCGCACTCGAAAAGGGCTTCACGCCCGCCACCGTGGTGAACGACGCGCCGCTGTACTTCGATGCCGCCGCCAACGGCGGCCAGCCGTGGGAGCCGAAGAACTTCGAGGGCACCTACGAAGGCCCGATGCCGCTGCGCACCGCGCTGATGAAATCGAAGAACCTCGTCACGCTGCGCGTGCTGCAGTCGATCGGCGCGCCCTATGCGCAGGACTGGGTCACCAAGTTCGGCTTCGACAAGGACAAGCATCCCGCCAACCTGCCGATGGGCCTGGGTGCCGGTTCCGTCACGCCGATGCAGATGGCGGTGGGCTACTCCGTGTTCGCCAACGGCGGCTATCGCGTCAATCCGTACCTCGTCACGCGCGTCACCGACCTGAGGGACAAGGTCATCATGGAAACCGAAGCGCCGGTGCTCGACGAAACACGCCGCGCCATTCCGCAGCGCAACGCTTTCATCATGGACTCGCTGCTGCAGAGCGTGGTGAAGAGCGGCACCGGCTTCAAGGCCCACCAGGCGCTGAAGCGCGACGACCTCTATGGCAAGACCGGCACCACCAATGATTCCTTCGACACCTGGTTCGCGGGTTTCCAGCCGACCATGGTCGGCATCGCGTGGATCGGCTACGACACGCCGCGCCAACTCGGCGTGCGCGGCGAAACCGGCGGCAGCCTGAGCCTGCCGATCTGGATCGGCTACATGCAGACAGCACTGCAGGGCGTGCCCGTGACGCAGCCGGCCGAACCGGCGGGCGTGGTGAACGTCGACGGCGAGTGGTACTTCGACGATTTCACGCCGGGCCACAGCGTGGCGAGCCTGGGCCTGGAGAACAGCGAGACGCCGCCACCGCCGGCCGAAGAACTCACGGGTGCGCCAATCGGGGCACCGCCGCCGCCCGAAGAGCGCAACAAGATCCTCGATTTCTTCCGCTAGAAGTCGAAGCGGAAAAAGCGAAGGCGGGTCGCGGTGCCTACACTCGGTGCTGCTTCCCGCCTTCTCTTTTTTTCTCCACGCATACATGGAAATTCTTACTCTGGTGGCGCTTTTTGCCGCCGGCTTCTACATCCTCAAGTCCAGGGAACAGCGCCTGCGCATCGCGCTGCTGGCCAGCCACCTCGGCCGCCACCAGATCGAGAAGCTGATGGAAAGCCTCACCTCCGGCTACATGCGCTGCCTCGGCGAAGACGACGCCGAGCGCCGCCAGCAGATCTGGCACTTGCTGGACGCCACCGAGGAAAAGCTCTCCGCCCAGCTCGACAGCTTCGCCGCCGAGTTCTCGCGCTTGCCCGAAGCTGTCACGCGCGTAAGCAAACTGCCGGTTGCCATTCCGATGTTCACCCACTTCTTTCCGGCCGCGACCTTCGACATGCGGCAGGCCCTGCTGATCCACGCGAGCGGCATCGCCGGCGTCATGCGCAACGAAGCCGGCCGTACGCCCAAGTCGAAGGCCTTCACCATGTCGGCCGAGCTGTTCCTGATGCAGCACACCTGCCACTGGTACTGCCGCTCGAAGACGGTGGCGTCGGCACGCATGATCGCGCAGCACCAGACGCAATATCTGCAGGCGCTCGGGGCGGTGAGCCCGGAGACGCGCCGTGCGTACAGCGCGCTGATCGGCCGTCCCGCGGCTCAATGATTTGACAACAGCGGCAGCGTGAGCGTCGCCACGGCCCCGCCGCGCGACGCATTGCCGAGCTCGATGCGGCCGCGGTGCAATGCCGCGATCTCCTTCACGAACGCCAGCCCCAGCCCCGTGCTCTTCTTCTGGCTGTGCGGCCTGGCGAGCGAATAGAACTTCTCGAAGACCTTTTCCTGCGCGTACTCCGGAATGCCCGGACCGCGGTCGCGCACGCTCACACGGGCGAGCTTCGACGTGGTTTCCAGCGTGAGCAGCACTTCGCTGTCGCGCGGTGAAAAATCGATGGCGTTGTCCAGCAGGTTGCTGATCGCGCGGCGCAGCAGGAACGGGTCGCCTTCCGTGCGGGCTTCGTCGCGGATGTTCACGAGCAACTTGATGTTGCGCCTTGCAGCCGCTGGCTGCGCGCTGATGGCGATGTCGTCGATCAGCGAAGCCAGCGCCACCGGCTCGGTGCGGTCCAGCGTGCGCCGCGTCTCGAGCGCAGTGAGCTCCATCATGCGGTCGACGATTTCCTGGATGCGTTGCGTCTCGCCTTCGATATTCTTCAGGAAGCGTTCGCGCTCGGCATGCGGCATCGACGGCTCCTGCAGCAGCTCGGCCGCGCCGCGGATGGCGGAGAGCGGACTCTTCACCTCGTGCGTGAAGGTCTGCACGTAGTCGGCCACGTAGTTGCGGCCGGTCAGCGCGTCGCGCATCTCGCTGAAGCCGGTACGCACGCCGTCGACCGCGCGCCGCGCCATGCGCGCCAGGCTCAGGCTGCGCTGTGCGCGCACCCAGGTCCAGTAGTCGCGGATCAGGCCGAAGGGGCGCACCAGCCACACAGAAACGATGAGCGTGAGCAGCAGCAGTGCGAGCGCCGAACCGACGCCGACCCAGATGGTGCGCATGCGTGCGTCTTCCACGAACTGGCCGAAGCTCTGCACCGGCTTGCCGACGCTGACCATGCCGACGATCTCGTTGTTCCAGCGAATGGGCGCGCCCACGTACATGACCGAAGTGCGCGGATCGCCATCGACGTCGCGCGAAGTGCGTGCGCCGTACAGGCCGGCGAGCGTGCGGCTCACGTCGCTCCACTGCGAATAGTCGGCGCCAAGATGCCTGCCGAGCGAATCGAACATCACGCGCCCGCTGCGGTCGGTGACGTAGACGCGCAGCTCGACGCGGCTCTTGTGCAGGTTGTAGATCTGCGCCGAGAACTCGCGCGCGTAGACGGTGCGGAACAGCGGCTCGAGCCGTGCGGTGTTGATGGCCCCGGCAATCACATCCTGCTCGACCAGGCTTGCCATGAACTGGGAGGTCTCGACCAGCGATTCCTCGGCCGACTCGCGGTAGCGCGGATCGATGTCGGAAACAACGCGATAGAGGAGGAAGGCGATGCCCGCCGTGTAGATCAGCAGGATGCCGATGAAGATGCGCGTGCGTCTTGTCACGACGCCTTGGTCGGCAGTTCTTCGTTCAGTGCGTAGCCGGTGCCGCGCAGCGTGCGGATCGGCTCGACTTCGGGCGCGATCGCCTTGAGCTTGGCGCGCAGGGTCTTGATGTGCGCGTCGACCGTCCGGTCGAAGCTGTCGCTGGAATCGTCCCAGACCAGTTCGAGCAGTTCGTCGCGCGTGAAGACGCGCCCCGGGCGCTGCACCAGCAGTCTCAGCAGGCCGTATTCGTAGCGCGAGAGCTCGAGCACGCGGCCGTAATAGCGGATCTGCATGCGCTCGTGGTCGAGCGAGAAGGGCATTGCGGGTGCTTGAGGGCTCTCAGGAGGCGTCTGGGCCGGAATTTGATGGGGCACCCCATGGTTTGCAACCGCGGCTGTTGCCGGGGCTCCTGCGCCGTTTCTCGCGCTGCGCCGCAGGATGGTCCGCACGCGGGCGACGAGTTCGCGCGGCGAGAACGGCTTGGCGATGTAGTCGTCCGCGCCCAGTTCGAGGCCCACCACGCGGTCTATTTCGTCGCTGCGGGCGGTCAGGAACACCATCGGCACCTCCGGGCCGCCCATGGCCTGGTTCAGCGCCTGGAGGCGCTTGAAGAGCTCGAAACCGTTGAGATCGGGCAACCCGATGTCCAGGATGGCCAGGGCCGGCGCCTCCTGCGCGAACTGGGCAATGGCTTCCTCAGCCGTGGCACACCACACCGGCGTGAATCCGTCGCTTTTCAGGACGTACTGCAACGTGTCGGCGATGCCCGATTCGTCTTCGGCGATCAGGATCCGGGGTTTGAAGCTCATCCGCGAATGTTAGCGAGGGGAACGCGCCGGGAGGACCGGTTTGGACCGGAGGCGCCGTGGACCGGCGCGGCCGTTCGCGGCTTTTTTTTCGGGCGCAGCTTTCCCCTTTCCCATCTTCTTATTCTTCTTATTCAAATTAGTAGTAGTAGATAAGGGTCGCCCACTTCTGTGGACATGCCGCTTTTTTCGTTATGCGACAAGCACTTGTCATACCTCTGTCACTGTGCGCAGCCGCGCTTCGGGTTTGTACCCGGCATATGAACAACATGGGGTACCCGCTCCGGCCTGTGGATAACCGATGCCTTGTTCAAAAAATGTCCCCAGAGTTGTCCTTTGACGCACCCCGGAAAATCTGCGAAAGGCGGTTTCCGGCGCGAGAAATCCATTGCTGAAAATTTGGGCAAACTGTTTATTTCCCTTGTAAATCAATGACTTGCCGAACCACTACACAGAAGTGCCGACGTTATCCACAGAGTTGCCCAAGGTTTGTGGGGAGAACCGGCGGCGGAACCTTCGCCAGCCATGGCGACCGAACCGGATCCTTCATATTGCGAAATTTCGTACAAATGACACCTTCAGAAACAAAGTCGATAGTTACCCTGTCGCTGCTGGCTGCCTTTGTCGACGGCGAGAAGCACGAGCGCGAGCGCGCCGAGATCAAGCGGATTGCCGAGGGCCTGTCGCAGGCCGACGGCCTGAACCTGCCGACGCTCTACCAGGACGTGCTGATGAAGCGCGTGTCGCTGGCTTCGGTGGCCGGGGAGCTGAAAAGCACCGAGTCGAGGCAGCTGGCCTACGAGATGGCGGTGTGCGTGTGCGATGCCGACGGCACGCAGTCGGAGGCCGAGCGGATGTTCCTGGCGGACGTGCGAACTTCGCTGGGGCTGGATGCTTCGGCGGCCGCGTTCTCGCAGCGCGCGGAAGACATCGCGGCGGTGCCGGTGGCTACGGCCGCTGGGGGCAGTGCCGTGGCGGCGCCCGGTACGCCGGACAGCGCCGAGCTCGACAAATCGATCCTCAATGCCGCCATCCTCAACGGCGCGCTGGAACTGCTGCCCGAGACGCTCTCGACCATGGCGATCATTCCGTTGCAGATGAAGCTGGTCTACCGCATCGGCCAGTCGTACGGCTACCAGCTCGACAGCGGTCACGTGAAGGATTTCCTGGCGACTGTCGGCGTGGGCCTGACCTCGCAGTACCTGGAGCAGGCCGGTCGCAAGCTCCTCGGCGGATTGCTCGGCAAGGCCGGCGGTGGCTTGCTGCGCGGGCTGGGCAACCAGGCCGTGAGCTCGGGGATGAGCTTCGCCTCGACCTATGCACTGGGCCATGTGGCCAAGCGCTACTATGCCGGCGGCCGGACCTTTTCGACGCAGATGCTGAAGGACGCGTTCTCGGGCGTGGTGAAGGAAGGGCAGAGCCTGCAGACGCAGTACCTGCCGGCGATCCAGGAAAAGGCCCGCACGCTGGATGTGGGCAAGGTTCTTTCGCTGGTGCGGGGCGCCTGATCTAGACCTTGCTCAGGTCATCGAGGATGGGGCAATCCGGTCTGGCGTCGCCGTGGCAGCAGTGCACCAGGTGGGCCAACGTGTTGCGCATGGATTGCATGTCCGCAATGCGCTGCTCAAGTTCGCCGAGGTGCTTCTCGGCGATGCGCTTCACGCTGGCGCTCGTGCGTCGGCGGTTGTGCCACAGCCCGACGAGTTCGGCGATTTCTTCCATTGAAAACCCGAGGTCGCGCGAGCGCTTGATGAAGCGCAGCGTGTGGATGTCGGCATCGCCGTATTGGCGATAGCCGCTTTCGGTGCGCGCCACCGCCGGCAGCAGGCCCAGCCCTTCGTAGTGGCGGACCATGCGGGCCGACACGCCGGAGCGCTGCGCCGCTTCGCCGATGGCGACGTGGCCCGCGCTCATTGAACGGCGTAGCCCGCGTTCTCGATCGCGGCGACGATGTCCTTGCGCGGCTGTTCGCTCAGCACGTCGACATGGCCGGTCTCGAGGTCGACCGTGACCTGTGCTTCGGGGTCCACCGTTTGCACCGCGTTCTGCACCGCGCTCACGCAGTGGCCGCAGCTCATGCCCGTGACCTGGAATTTCTGGCTCATCGTGATGGCTCCTTGGAAGTGATGGAAGTATGTGAGACGCAAGTTTGAACCCTCTCACGATGTCAATGTCCAGCAAAGGGACACTGGATCTGCCACTTGACCTTGCCATCGTGTGAGGCTTTAGCCTCGGGACATGGAAAATCTGCAATCTCCTCCAATGACGCTGGACCTCTCGGTCGGCGGCATGACCTGCGCCTCGTGCGTGATGCGCGTCGAGCGCGCGCTCAAGAATGTGCCGGGCGTGCAGGACGTGAGCGTGAATCTCGCGACCGAGTCGGCCCGCGTGGTCACGAGCGGCAACGAAGGCATGGACGTTCGCCTGCGCCGCGCCGTGCGCGCCGCCGGCTACGAACCGCGGGCGGCAAGCACCGCGGCCGACGAAGCCGCTGCGCTGTCGCCCTGGCACGGTTTCGGCCCGGTCGCTGTGGGCCTGGCACTGTCGATCCCATTGCTGGCGCCCATGCTCGGTGATCCTTTCGGGCAGGACTGGATGCTGCCGCCATGGTTGCAGCTGCTGCTCGCGACACCGGTGCAGTTCTGGCTGGGCGCACGCTTCTATCGCGCTGGCTGGCATGCGGCGAAAGCGCGCACCGGCAACATGGACCTGCTGGTGGCTCTCGGCACCAGCGCGGCCTTCGGCCTGTCGCTCTGGCTCTGGTGGCGCGGGGCGACCGGCGAGCATGCGGGCCATGGCGAGATGCCGCACCTGTACTTCGAGGCTTCGGCGGTGGTGATCACGCTGGTGCTGCTCGGCAAGTGGCTGGAGGCGCGCGCCAAGCGCCAGGCCACGTCAGCGATCCGCGCGTTGCAGCAGCTGCGGCCCGAAGTGGCGCACCTGGTGGGCGCGCGCGGCAAGGAAAGCGACGTGCCGCTGGCCGAGGTGATGGTGGGCGACCGCCTCGCGGTGCGGCCCGGCGAGCGCGTGCCGGCCGACGCACGGGTGATCGAAGGGCAGTCCGAAGTCGATGAATCGATGCTCACCGGCGAGCCGCTGCCGGTGGCCAAGGGACCGGGCGATGCGTTGACCGGCGGCGCCGTCAATGGCGACGGGCGCATGGTCATCGAAGTGAGCGCGGTCGGCGCCGAGAGCGTGCTCGCGCGCATCATCCGGCTGGTCGAAGATGCACAGGCTGCGAAGGCGCCGATCCAGCGGCTGGTGGACAAGGTGGCGGCCGTGTTCGTGCCGGTGGTGCTGGTGATTGCGCTCGTCACGTTCGCTGGCTGGATGATGGCGGGCGCAGGCATCGAGACCGCATTGATCCACGCCGTGGCCGTGCTCGTCATTGCCTGTCCATGTGCGCTGGGCCTTGCGACACCGGTCGCGGTGATGGCAGGCACGGGCGTGGCGGCACGGCACGGCATTCTGATCAAGGATGCGCGTGCATTGGAAATTGCGCACCGCGTCGATACCGTCGCGTTCGACAAGACAGGCACGTTGACGGTGGGCCGGCCGGTGTTGACTGCGCTGGTACCGGCGGCGGGTATTCGGGCAACCGAAGACCAACTGCTGGCAACTGCCGCCAGCCTGCAAAGCGGCAGCGAGCATCCGCTGGCCAAGGCCGTGCTGGCCGCCGCAGCGCAGCGCAACCTGCAGCCGCGCGCATTGAGCGCGATGCAGGCGATGCCGGGCCGGGGTGTGCGCGGCGATGTCGATGGCGTCACCTGGGCCATCGCCAGCCTGCGCTGGTGCCGCGAACTCGACGCGATGCCCGAAGCCGCCGATGTCGACGGCCTGCAGGCGCAAGGTGCCACCGTGTCTGCATTGCTGCGCTTCGATGAGGCGGGCGCCGCGCATCTACAGGCATTGCTCGCTTTCGCCGACGAGCCCAAGCCGCAAGCCGCCGAAGCCATCCGCACGCTGCATGCGCGTGGCCTGCGCGTGGTGATGATCTCGGGCGACAACCTGCGCGCGGCCCAGGCCATGGCCGCACGGCTCGGCATCGCGGCCGAAGACGTGCGTGCCGACGTGCTGCCCGCCGACAAGGCGGCGCAGGTCGGTGCGCTGAGGAAGAACGGACACGTCGTAGCGATGGTCGGCGACGGCGCCAACGACGCGCCCGCGCTGGCAGCGGCCGACGTGGGCATCGCGATGGCGCCTTCGGGCGGCGGCACCGACGTGGCGATGGAAGCAGCCGGCATCACGCTGATGCGCGGCGACCTCGCGCTGGTGGCGCAGGCCTTCGAGCTTTCGGGCCGCACGGTCGCGAAGATCCGGCAGAACCTGTTCTGGGCCTTCGCCTACAACGTGGCCGGCATCCCGCTTGCGGCCTTCGGCCTGTTGAGCCCGGTGGTGGCCGGTGCTGCCATGGCGTTGTCGAGCGTGAGCGTGATGGCCAATGCGCTACTGCTGCGGCGCTGGAGGGCCTGAGGCTTGCCGCTCAGTCGATCAGCAGCCCCATGACGTGATCGTCGATGGCCCGCGCATCGCCGGCGCGCTTGTAGAACTTGCGCAAGGTGCCTTCGCGTTCGAAGCCGAGTTTTTCGTAGAAGCGCATCGCAGGTGCGTTGTCGCTTTCGACGAAGAGTTCGATGCGCCTGATGCCGATGGCCTTCAGTGCGTCGATGGCTTCGCTCACCATGGCGAGCGCGACGCCCTGGCCGTGAAATGCGGGATCGACCGCGAGCGTGCCCAGGCAGGCCACGTGCCGCACCCGGCCCGGGTAGCGCGTGGCCCGGTAGAAACCGGCGATGCGCCCCTCGCGCTCGTAGACGTAGAAGTTGCGGCCGTCGAGCAGTTCCTGGTAGATGGCGCGGAAGTCCTCGATCGGCATCGGGTCGTAGCCCAGGAAGGGCACGACCTTCTCGTGCATGTAGAGGGCGAAGACCGTGTCGATGTCTTCATGTGTGGCCAGCCTGCGCATGATGGGTGCCTTGCAACGATGAAGGCGCCGAGCATAGCGGGGGCGAGCGGATGTCGATCAGGTGAAGAGCAGCACCGCAGACATCGCCAGCAGCACCGCCTGCGCGCACCAGGCCCAGCGCAGCCGAAGCTGCGAATCGAGCACCGCGCCGATGGACCAGAAGCCGCCGACCGCCAGCACGAGCAGCGTCAGCCCGGTGTGGAACGCGAGGTCGTCGGCGCGCCAGAGAAAGGCCAGCGTCACGCCGACCCAGCATGCGAAGTGGAGGGCGGCCGACGCGACCTGCGGGCGCGTCAGCGCGGGGGCGTGGATGTGCATGGCTTCCTCCAGCGAAAAAGGCGCTTCCGGAAACCGCGCCGTGACATCGGCCGGCCGCCAGCCCGGGGGCTTGAACCACACGGCGATCTTGTCCCGCCAGCGCTTCGTATGCCATGCGTCGCGCAGCAGCGGCACATAGGGGCCGAGGATCGCGCGCATCGGGTCGAAGCTCGCGAGCGCCTTGCGCGTGCCGTAGACGCAGCGTTCGGTTTCCTCGGCGAAGGTGCCGAACATCCGGTCCCACACCACGAGCATGCCGCCGTAGTTGCGGTCCAAATAGCCGTCGTTCACCGCGTGGTGCACGCGATGGTTCGAGGGCGACGAGAACACGCGGTCGAACCAGCCGAGCTTGCCGATGTGCTCGGTGTGGATCCAGAACTGGTAGACCAGCACGATGAGTCCCGCCAGCCCGAACTGCTCGGGCGGCACGCCCACCACCGCCATCGGCAGGTAGAAGGACCAGCCCAGGAAGACCACGGTGCTTTCCTGGCGCAGCGCGGTGGAAAAATTGAAATGCTGGCTCTGGTGGTGCACCGAGTGCGCGGCCCAGAACACGGCCGACTCGTGGCCCGCGCGATGCAGCCAGTAGTCGAAGAAGTCGAACAGCAGCACGGCGGCGATCCAGCCTGCGGCGCTGTCCCAGAAGCCGGGCCGGGTCCAGATCGCGACCAGCGGATAGACCATGGCGTAGAGCCCGATCTGGAACAGCTGCGTGCACACCGCAAATGCCTGGCTCAACAGCCCCTGGCTCAGGCTGCCGAGCGTGTCGCTGAAGCGGTAGGTGTTGCGCCGCTGGAGCCAGCCCCAGGCGAACTCGCAGGCCATGAGCAGCGCGAACACAGGCACGACGAAAACGACCAGCCGGTGCACCGCGTTCGTTTTTTCAGAGAGCGTTCAGCGAATCTTCAGCGTTCGCACGCGCGGCCGGCCACGATGACGGCGTTGGTGCCGCCGAAGGCGAAGGAGTTGGACAGCGCATAGCGGATGCCCTTGGCCTCGCGCGCCTCGCCCTGCACGAAATCGAGGTCGAATGCGGCGTCGGGCGTCTGCAGGTTGGCGATGGGCGGCAGTGCCTCGCGCGCCAGTGCGCGCAGCGCGGCGATGAGTTCGATGGCACCGCCGCCGCCGAGCACGTGGCCGTGGATCGCCTTGGTCGCGCTGACCGGCGTGGCCCTGCCGAACACTTCGCGGATCGATGCGGCCTCGGCTGCATCGCCGGCCGAGGTGGCCGTGCCGTGTGCGTTGATGTGGCCGACGTCCGAGGCCTCGATGCCCGCGTCGCGCAGCGCAGCGCGCATCACGCGCACCTGGCCCGCGGTGTCGGGGTTGGTGATGTGCGTGCCGTCGCAGTTGGTGGCGTAGCCCGCGAGCACGAAGGGCGCGGCTTCGGCGCCGCGTGCGGCCGCATGCGCTTCGGATTCGAGCACCAGCGCGGCCGCGCCTTCACCGATGGCGAAGCCCGCGCGGTCGCCCGAGAACGGACGGCAAGCCGAGGAGGGCGCATCGGCCGGCGGCGGCGCCATCACGCGCATTGCGTTCCAGCTGGCCATCACGCCGGGCGTGAGCATGGCGTCGTGGCCGCCGACGATGGCCACGTCGATCCAGCCGCCGCGGATGGCGCGCATCGCCTCGCCGACGGCCACGGCCGAGGAGGCGCAGGCACAGGCGTAGGCAATGGCCGAACCGCGCGCGCCGAAGTGCAGCGCGAGCTCGGCCACGGCGGCGTTGGGCATCACGGTGAGCACGGTGGTCGGACGCATGCGGCGCTGTTCGCCGTAGAGCGCGCTGGTGGTGTTGTCGAAGGTGCCGGCGCCGGCGAGGCCGCTGCCCCAGAAGATGCCGAGGCGGTCGCGGTCGATGGTGTCGAGGTCGATCTTTGCTTCCAGCGCCGCGTCCTGCGCCGCAGCCAGGGCCATGGCGGTGCCGCGGTCCAGCGGCAGGCGGGAGGTGCTGCGCATGCCATTCGAATCGAAGTCGCAGGCGGCGACGGCGAGCGCCATCGGGTCCATGCCCTCGATCTCCAGCGTTTGTGCACGCACAGCCGAGCGGCCCGCGAACAACGCCTCGTCGAAGGCCTCGATGGTGCGGCCGATGGGCGTGACGAAACCGATGCCGCTCACGCGCACCGGCGCCGAGGCGGCGCGTGTGGCCGAAGCGGCGAGCACGGCGTGGGCGGCGCCGCTGCTCATGCGGCCGCTTCGGCGGGCTGAACGGCGGCCACGGGGGCGCTCTCGGCGTCGATCACGTCGCACAGGCGTTCCAGCGTGATGCCGGTTTCGCGCGGGTCGAGGCGGTCTTCGGGAATGCGCAGGTGGAAGGCGTCCTCGACGGCGAAGACGAACTCCATCAGCGCGAGCGAGTCGAGGCCGAGGTCCGACAGCGCGGTGGCCGGCGAGATGGCCGAGCGCTCGATGCGGAAGTCGGTCTCGAGGATCGCCGCGATGCTGTTGAAGGTGGGGGAGGCGGAAGAAGACATGGAGATGCTTTCCTTTCAGGCGTGTCGAACGAGGTCAGGCGTACAGCGGATGCTCTGGCGTCGTGCCATGCGCCACGGCATCGGCGAACGATACCGTTTCGCGTACCACCTGCTGGCGGTCGTTGTCTATCGTGATCATGTGGTAGCTGTTGGCGACCACGACGGTGCGGAAGTCGCGGCAGCGCAGGCCGCGCGCGAGGATGTCGAGGTTGGCCACGCTGGCCACCTCGTCCTGCTGGGCATGCAGCGCGAGCACGTTGCCGCATTGCACGCCGTTGAGGTTGCGTCGCACGTGGCGTATGAGCCGGTCGTGCTCGCGCAGATGTCCCACGCCGATGACGGAACTTCCGGCGCGCGAAACCTTGCGATGGCGCAGCTCGCGCTCGATCCAGGCGCGCACGCGCTCGTTCTTCACGCCGTAGGGCGGGCGCTCGCGGTATTGCCAGAACCGGCCGAGCGGCGTGTAGAAGGCCAGCGGCAGCAGGAATTGCGTGCGCGGGATGGCCCAGCCGTCGAAGCGCAGCGTGGTCGACATGAGCACCAGCGCATCGACGTCGCTGCCGCAGCGGATGGCCGCGCCGAGCGCGAGCGAGGCGCCGGCGGAAATGCCGACCAGCATCACGCGGTCGTGCTGCGTGCGCAGCGCCTTCACATGGGCCTGGATGGCGTCGAGCCAGCGTTCGTACGGCGCGGCGCGCTGCAGCGGCGCAGCGGCATCGAACGAATAACCCTCGATCGACAGCGGGTGCACCGGGTAGCCGCGGCTGCGCAGTGCGGACTGCACGGTCAGCAGCTCGTCAGGCGTGCTGCATAAACCATGCAGCAGGACCACGGCGGTGCGCTGCACTTGCGGAGGCACAAGGCTCAACAGATCGGAGGGTTCACGCGCACTCATCGTGTGGTGCCAGCCATGAAAATGGCCCGTGTTTCATCGTGCTGTCGTATGCTCATGCGGCGTTTATCGCTTGGAGCGACTGACCGGCCGCTGACCCGTCGTTCGCGAGGCAGATTACCCCCCAACCATTCAAACACCATGCGAATTCTGCTTGTCGAAGACGACGCCGTTTTGCGCGACGTGATGGTGCGCAGCCTCGCGGATGCCGGCCATCGCGTCGACGTTTCGACCAACGTCGAGGACGCCGACCACCTGTGGCGTGTGCAGCCCTTCGATGCCGTGCTGCTCGACCTCAACCTGCCGGCCACCGCAAGCCCGACCAGCGGCCTCGCGAGCGGCCTCAACGCGCTGCGGCAGGCGCGCGCGCGGGGCGACCGCACGCCGGTGCTGGTGCTCACGGCGCGCGGGCGTACCGAAGAACGCATCGCGGGCCTCGACGCGGGTGCCGACGACTACCTCGGCAAGCCCTTCGACCTGGCCGAGGTCGAAGCGCGCCTGCGTGCGCTGGTGCGCCGCGCAAAGGGTACCGAAGACCTCGTGCTGCTGGGCCAGCTGAAGCTCGACCGCAAGGCGCGCCGCTTCTCGACCGCGAGTGGTCCGCTCGACCTGCCGGCACGCGAGTTCGAGGTGCTGTGGGAACTCATGAGTCCGCCGGGCCGCACCGTGAGCAAGCGGGCGCTGTCCGACAAGCTCTCGAGCTTCGACGAATCGCTGGGCGACAACGCGCTCGAGGCCTTCATCTCGCGCCTGCGCAAGAAGCTGCAGGGCTCGGGCGCGAGCATCCGCACGCTGCGCGGCATCGGCTACCTGCTCGAAGCCGAGGTGTGATCCGCGCGTGACCGAGCAGACGACAGAACCGCAGCCCGCGGCCGTTCGTGCGCCATCGCTCACGCGGCGCGTGCTGCGCAACGTGCTGGTGCCGCTGGCGCTCACGTGGATGGTCGGTGCGGTCATCGCGCTGGTCATCGCCAACTATTTTTCCGAGCAGGCCTTCGACCGCGGCATGCTCGACGACGCCTATGCGCTGTCGGCCAACGTGCAGGCGGGCGAACGCGGCATCGAGCTGCTGCTGACGCCGCGCGAGGTAGCCACCGTGCTCTTCGACCAGGTCGACAAGGTGTACTTCGCGGTCCAGCGGCTCGACGGCACGCTGATCTCCGGGCAGCCGGGCCTGCAGGCGCCGTTGCCGGCGGACGGGGCGCGCTACCGCTTCGCCGACATCGACTACGAGGGCAGCGTGCTGCGCGCCGTGGTGCTCGAGCACGACGCCGAGCCCGACATCAGCATGCCGTACCGCGTGGTGATCGCGCAGACCACGCTGAGCCGGACTGCACTGGTGCGGCAGTTGCTGGGCTACGCGCTGGCGCCGCAGATCGTGCTGCTCATCCTGCTGGCCATCTGGCTCTGGTACGGCATCCGCAGCGACCTGCGGCCGCTCGGCGACCTGCAGCGCGCGCTCGACCGGCGCGACGTGCGCGACCTGTCGCCGGTGGCGGTGGCGCAGACCTCGCGCGAGATCCAGCGCCTGGGCAACGCGGTCAACTCGCTGTTCGAGCGGCTCGGCCACAGCGTGCAGGCGCAGCGCGAGTTCGTGGGCAACGTGGCGCACGAACTGCGCACGCCGCTGGCGGGCATCCGCGCGCTGGCCGAGTACGGGCTGGCGCAGCACGACACCAATGTGTGGCGCGAGCAGCTGGAGCGCGTCTCGGAACGGCAGGCGCGCGCCAGCCACCTGATCGACCAGCTGCTGGCGCTGGCGCTGGCCGAGGAGGCGCGCACCGAGCTCAAGCGCGTGCCGGTGCGGCTCGACGTGCTGGCCGAGCAGACGGTGCTGCGGCACCTTGCGCGCGCCGACGCGCGTGGTGTCGACCTGGGCGCGCGGGGCCTCGACGACGGCGTGGTCGTGCAGGCCAACGAGGCGCTGGTCGAAGGCATTCTCGACAACCTGATCGACAACGCGTTGCGCTATGGCGGGCGCACCATCACGGTCGAGCTCGCGGGCCACACGCTGAGTGTGATCGACGACGGGCCGGGCATTCCGCTGGAGGCGCAGCGCGACCTGATGCAGCGCTGGGCGCAGGGTCCGGCCGGCGAGAAGCTGGGGCAGGGCTCGGGACTGGGGCTGTCGATCGTGGCGCGCTATGCCGAGCTGCTGGGCGCCGAGCTGAGGCTCGAAGCGGCGGAGCCCACTGGCTTGCGCGTCAGCGTGGCATTCGGCGAAGCGGGCTGAAGCGCCGGCAAGCTAGAGCGGCGTGCCCTGGTGGAACGCCATGCGCCAGCGGCCATGCCGGCGCTTCCACAGAGAGCTGCGCAGCGAGTCAGCTGCAGGTCGCTGCGCAATGGCTTGGCGGTGCGCGCGGTAGGTGACCAGTGCCACGTCGGGCGCCATGCGCAGCACGCGAAAGTCCGACATCGTGCGTGCCGAAAAGGCCTCGCCACGCAGCGCATCGATGATGGCATCCCGCGTCCAGACCGTGCCGGAGACGCCAAGTTCGTGGAAGTCGTCGTCGAGCAGTTCTTCGAGTTTCGCGGCGCTCGCGCGCACCTCGCGAAGATGCAGTGCGCCTTCGAGTTCGAACAGCAGCGCCTCGAGGTTCCCGGCCGGCGCGGCCTCGTAGAGTTCGAGCGGAAGACCGTCGGGATCGGCGAAGAAGGTGAAGCGGCGGCCCGTGTATTCGTCGATGCGCAGCGGCTCGACCGCGATGCCTTGCGATGCGAGTTCATCGGCGGCGGCCTGCACGTCGTGCACTTCGAACGACAGGTGGCGCAGCCCTTGCGCTTCGGGCCGCGTGGGGCGCGCGGGCGCACCGGGAAAGGAAAAGAGTTCGATCTGCGAGCCGTCGGGCAGGGCGAGGTCGAGCTTGTACGAGTCGCGCGCGGCGCGATGGTTTTCGGCGACCACGCGCAGGCCGAGCACCTCGGTGTAGAAGTGCTTCGACACCACGTAGTCGGCGCAGATGATGGCGGCGTGGTGAATGCGGTCGAGTTGCATCGGAAGGATCAATTCAAAGGCTTGCGCAGGAACACGCGGGCTGTGCGGCGATCACGTCGACCAGAAAGCCTTCGTCGGCGGTGCTCATGCGCCGATTTCCACCTCGCCCTCGATCTCGACCGGGATGTTGAACGGCAGCTCCGCCATGCCCACCGCACTGCGGGCATGCGCGCCGATGTCGGGGCCGAACAATTCGAGGATCAGGTCGGAGAAGCCGTTGATGACGGCGGGCTGCCTGTCGAAGCCGGGTGCGCTCGCGACCATGCCGAACACGCGCGTCCACGCGGTGATGCGGTCGAGGTCGCCGAGGGCGCGCTGCAGGCTGCCGAGCATCGCAAGTGCCGTGAGGCGCGCGGCTGCGTAGCCCTGCTCGACGTTCAGTTCGCGGCCCAGCTTGCCGAGCGGCGCGGCGATGGTGCCATCGGCGTTGAGCGGGCCGTGGTCGGAGATCAACGCGCGGCGGCCGACGATGCGCACGAACTGGAAGGGGAGGATGACGCCGGCCGGCGGGATCGCGGGCGGCGGCAGCACGAGGCCGAGCGAGGCCAGTCGTTGCGCAATGAGGGCCATGGCATTTCTCTCCTGTCGGCGGGTGACGGCGGATGGATGGGTCCGCCGCATCTTGCCATGGCCTCTTGGCGCGATGTGGCTCAGGCCAGTGCCGGATAGTCCGTATAGCCCTTCGCGCCGCCGCCGTACATGGTGGCCTTGTCGAGCTCGTTGAGCGGCGCGTTTTCGCGCAGGCGGCGCACGAGGTCGGGGTTCGAGATGAAGGGCTTGCCGAAGGCCACGAGGTCATCGCCTTCCTTCAGCGCTTCCTCGGCCAGCGGTCGGTCATAGCCGTTGTTGACCATCCATGCGCCCTTGCCGCCGGCTTGGCGGTATGCGGCCTTGAGGGCCTCGTAGTCGAAGGGGCGGTCTTCGATTTCGCGCGGGCCGCCGGTGGCGCCTTCGATGATGTGGATGTAGGCCAGGTCGAGCGTGGCGAGCTGCTTCACCACGTAGGTGAACAGCGGCTGCGGGTTGCTGTCGTGCGCGTCGTTGGCAGGCGTCACGGGCGACAGGCGGATGCCGGTCTTGCCGCCGCCGACGGCGTCGACCACGGCGCGCGCGGATTCGAGCAGCAGGCGGGCGCGGTTCTCGATGCTGCCGCCGTAGTCGTCGGTGCGCTTGTTGCTGCCGTCCTTCAGGAACTGGTCGAGCAGGTAGCCGTTGGCACCGTGAAGTTCCACGCCGTCGAAGCCGGCGGTCTCGACCGCGCTGCGTGCAGCCACCGCATAGGCGTGCACGATGCCGGGCAGCTCGCCCGCATCCAGCGCGCGCGGTTCGGAGGTCTCTACGAAGGTCGGCACGCCGTCCTTGATGAGCACGGTCTTGGTCCTGGCGGTGATGGCCGAGGGGGCGACGGGCTTGCCGCCACCGGGTTGCAGTTCGCTGTGCGAGACGCGGCCCACGTGCCACAGCTGCACCACGATCTTGCCGCCCTTGGCGTGCACGGCGTCGGTCACGCGCTTCCAGCCGTCGAGCTGTTCCGTGCCGTAGAGGCCGGGCACGTCGGCGTAGCCCTGGCCCTGGTGGCTGATGGCGGTGGCTTCGGTGATGAGCAGGCCGGCGCTGGCGCGCTGGGCGTAGTAGGTGGCGGCGAGGTCGGGCGGGATCGCATTCGGCGAGCGGTTGCGCGTGAGCGGCGCCATGACGATGCGGTTGGCGAGCTTCAGGTCGCCGGCCTGGATGGGGTCGAAGAGGTTGGACATCGTGCGATCAATGGCAGAGTTGGAACAGGCGCAAGGCTAAGCGCCCGGCCTCAACCCTGCTGTCGCACGGTTGTCCCGAATGGTGCTAGAGAAGCAGCGCCAGCAGTGCCGGGCTCACGCGCAGCGGCATGGCGAGCAGGATCTGAGCCATGCCCTTGCCGAGCGGGTCGTTGCGCAGCGAGGCCATGCCGCCGCCGCCCAGCGCCTGTTCGCAGACGAAGTTGAAGGCATCGATGCCCGGCACCTCGTAGCGCGTGACGCGGCCCTTGACGAGGTGTGCGAGCCATTCGGCCACGCGCACCTCGGTGAGCTGTTCGCGCAGCAGCGGCAGCAGGGCGGGGTGGCGTGCGATGACGCCGACGTTCGAGGTGTCGCCCTTGTCGCCGCTGCGCGCCCATGCGAGGCGCAGCAGCGTCACTTCGACGGCGTCCGCGGGCACGGGTGCTTCATGCGTTTCCGTGGCTCTGGCAGGCTGTGAAACGGACCCGGCGTGCGGCGCAGGCGCTGTGGCGCGGGGCACGTCGATGCACACGCCGTCGATGCCGACGCGAGCCGCGAGCTGCGACTTGTCGAGCAGGAATGCGTACTGCCGGATCGATGGGGAGACCGAGGCGCGCCCGCCGCCCGCGCCGGTGGTGCCGGGCGCCCACGAGGTGCCGGCCGGCGCGACCTCGCGCGCGAACAGTTCCAGGGCTTCCTTGCGCGAATGCGTCACCGCGAGCCGCAGCACAGCTTCGCGCGTCTGCAGGGCCCGCGCGTGCGGGCCGTAGCATGACTCCGCGCCGAGTACTTCGAGCAGTGCGCCGCTGTAGGGGCCGAAGCCCTGCTGCGAGAACAGCGCACCCGTGCGCGCGAGGATCGCCTCGCCCGTGCGCCTGGCCTTGGCCACCGCATCGAAGCCGACGATGGTGAGCTGCGCCGCGGCCTTGAAGCCGTCGACATAAGTGGCGCAGACCTTGTAGCTCGCGGTCGGCGCACGCCCGCGCGCGCCGTGCACGCGCACGCGGTGTTCGCCGGCCTGCTCGATGCGCACCTGCGTGAAGTCGGCCGCCACGTCGGGCAGCAGGTAGGCCGCGGGATCGCCGATCTCGTAGAGCATCTGCTCACCCACCACCGCGGGCGTGAGCTTGCCGCCGGTGTCAGCGGGCTTGGTGACGACGAAGCTGCCGTCGGCGCTGCATTCGACGATGGGGTAGCCGATATTGGGCCAATCGGGCACGGTGTCCCAGTCGGTGTGCAGGCCGCCGGTGGCCTGGCAGCCGCATTCGATGATGTGGCCCGCGAGGCTGCCGGCCGCGAGCAGGTCGAAGTCGCCCGGCTGCCAATTGAATTCGTGCATGAGCACGCCGAGCGTGACGGCCGAGTCGACGCAACGCCCGGTGATGACGACCTGCGCGCCCGCATCGAGCGCGGCCTGGATCGGCCGTGCGCCCAGATAGGCGTTGGCGGTGAGCACGCGTTCGGGCAAGGCGGCGCCGCTCTGCAGCTCGCGCACGGGCGGCTGCGACTGGCGCAGCTGCGGCAGCAGCGGGGACACGTCGTCGCCGCTCACCACAGCGATCTTCAGCGCGATGCCCTGTTCGGCGGCCAGCGCCGCGAGCGCATCGGCGCAGCCCTGCGGGTTCACGCCGCCGGCGTTGCTCACCACGCGGATGCTTCACGACGTCCTTCAACACGGCCTTCATCGCGGCGGAGACGAAGTCGGTGCATAGCCCAGCTCGGAGGCGCCGCCGATGCGGACGGTGCGTTCGTTGCCGCTGTTCATCGGCCGCTCCATTGCGGCTTGCGCTTCTCGCGGAAGGCGAGTTGTCCCTCGGCCGCATCTTCGGTGAGTGCGAACAGGCCGATCTGGCTTTCGGTGAAGGCCATCGATTCCTCGAAGGCCATCGCCTCGATCTTCTTCATCGTGTAGAGGCCGCGCCGGATGGCGGCGGGCGACTTGTCGAGCATGCGGCCGAGCAGCCAGTCGACGCTTTCGTCGACGTCGTCGCTCACGCGGTTCACGAGCCGCAGTTCGAGCGCCTGCGCGGCGGTGATGGGTTCTCCGGTGATGCACATCTCGGCCAGCACCCGGCGCGGCAGCAGGCCGCCCAGCACGCTGAGCACCTGCGCAGGAAAGAGGCCGACCTTCACCTCGGGCAGGCCGAACACGGCGTGGCTGCTGGCCACCGCCATGTCGCACATCGCCATGATCCCCATGCCGCCCGCCATGCAGGCGCCGTTGACGCGGGCAAGAGCGTCCGACAGCCGCGCGACCACCGCGCCGTTGATCGCATTTCGGCGCTCTTCCCGGTCGATGGTGAGCCACATGACGGGCCCTCGCATCTCTTCGCGCAGTTCGGGAGGGGTCTTCTCGGGCATGGTGGAGATTCCTTCTTCGGTCTTCTGAAGCCTTCCCGTAGCGTGCGCCATAAAAAAAGCCGCTTCGTGCGGCTTGTGGCTGAAGCGATGCGGGTTTTCCCTAGGAGGAGACCAGCTCGCTTCGCTGCTTCTGCACGCTTTCGCGTGCTTCGGCTTACTTCAGGAGGCCTTCGGCCTTCATCGCTTCCTGTACGGCGGGCCGGGCACCCACGCGTGCGTGCCAGGCCAGCAGGTTGGGAAAGTCAGAGATGTCGACGCCGGTCGGCTTGGTCCAGTTGGTGACGCTGAACAGGTAGCCGTCGGCCACGCTGAAATGATCGCCCATCAGGAACTGCTTGCTGGCCAGTTCGCCGTCGAGCCATTGGAAGCGCGACTTGAGCTTGTCCTTGAAGATGCCCTTGGCTTCTTCGGGCATGCCCGGGTTGAACAGGGGGCTGAAGCCCTTGTGCACTTCGGTGCCGATGAAGGTCAGCCACTCCTGCAGGCGGTAGCGTTGCATGGTGCCGGCGGCTGGCGCGAGGTTCTTGGTGGGGGCGAGGTCGGCGATGTACTGGAGGATGGCCGGGCCTTCGCGCAGGCGGGCGCCGTCGTCGAGTTCGAGCATCGGCACGTAGCCCAGCGGATTGATGCCGTAGTAGTCGGTGCCGTCCTGCAGCTTGTGGCTCTTGGTGCTGGCCAGCACCGGCTCGAAGGCGAGGCCTGCCTCGTGCAGCGCGATGTGAGGGGAGAGCGAGCAGGCGCCTGGCGAGTAATACAGCTTCATTCGAAAAAACTCCAATGGATGACGGAGGTTGATTTTGTGGGAGACCGCAGCGGATGCTAGCGGGTTTGGCAACCTCGCGTTCTTGTCCTACGGCGGCTCGCGCGCGGTGACCATCGAGCGTGTCGACCGCTCTTCTAAGCTCCGCGGCACGGTGGCATGAGGCTGCCGGAAGGAGTTTCCGAATGTTGAAGTACGCGATCATTTTTGCGGTCATCTCCCTTGTGGCCGCGTTGCTGGGCTTTGGTGGCGTGGCAGCGGGTGCTGCCGGCATTGCGAAGTTGCTGTTCGGCTTGTTCCTGGTACTGGCGGTTCTGTTCATCGTGCTGGCCGCGCTTGGCATTGGCGCGGTGAAGAAGACGCTCGATTGATGCCGCCCGATTGCTATAAAGTACATAGCAATCTGTTCAATGACAACGGGCGTTGGGGCGCAACTGGGCAGGCGCCCCTAGCTTGTCCACACAGCGGGCGCAAACGGGCCTGGACGATTAAAATTGGCGCCCCCTTTTGCGCCGCGCACGCGTCAGTTGTGCGCTCCCATTTCAAATGCTGTATCCCGAAGAATTCGACGTGATCGTCGTTGGCGGCGGCCATGCCGGCACCGAAGCCGCGCTCGCTGCCGCGCGCATGGGCGCCAAGACACTGCTGCTCTCCCACAACATCGAGACGCTGGGGCAGATGAGCTGCAACCCGTCGATAGGCGGCATCGGCAAGGGCCACCTCGTGAAGGAGGTCGATGCGCTCGGCGGCGCGATGGCAATTGCGACCGACGAAGCCGGTATCCAGTTCCGTATTCTCAACTCGAGCAAGGGCCCGGCCGTGCGCGCCACCCGTGCGCAGGCCGACCGGATCCTGTACAAGGCAGCGATCCGCCACCGCCTGGAAAACCAGCCGAACCTGAGCCTGTTCCAGCAGGCAGTCGACGACCTGATGGTGGAGGGCGATCGCGTGGTCGGCGCCGTCACGCAAGTGGGCATTGCCTTTCGCGCGCGCACGGTGGTGCTGACCGCGGGCACTTTTCTCGATGGCCGTATCCACGTCGGCCTCGATAACTACCAGGCTGGCCGGGCGGGCGATCCGCCGGCGATCAGCCTGTCGGCGCGGCTCAAGGAGCTGAAGTTGCCGCAGGGCCGCCTGAAGACCGGCACGCCGCCGCGGCTCGACGGCCGCAGCATCGATTTTTCGAAGTGCACCGAACAACCGGGCGACGGCATGCCTGGTGGGGCGGGGCCGATGCCGGTGTTCAGCTTCATGGGCCGCACTGACATGCACCCGCGGCAAATGCCCTGCTGGATCACCCACACCAACGCGCGCACGCACGAGATCATCCGCTCGGGTTTCGACCGCAGCCCCATGTTCACGGGCAAGATCGACGGCGTGGGTCCGCGCTACTGTCCCAGTGTGGAAGACAAGATCAACCGCTTTGCGGACAAGGAAAGCCACCAGATCTTCCTGGAGCCCGAAGGCCTGACGACCAACGAGTACTACCCGAACGGGATCTCGACCAGCCTGCCGTTCGACATCCAGTACCAGCTGGTGCGCTCGATGCCGGGTCTGGAGAACGCGCACATCCTTCGGCCTGGTTACGCCATCGAGTACGACTACTTCGATCCGCGCGAACTCAAGAGCAGCTTCGAGACCCGCTCGGTCAAGGGCCTGTTCTTTGCCGGGCAGATCAACGGTACGACCGGGTACGAAGAAGCCGCGGCCCAGGGCCTGTTCGCCGGCATCAACGCGGCGCTGCAGTGCCGTGGCGAAGACGCCTGGCTGCCGCGTCGCGACGAGGCCTACCTGGGCGTGCTGGTCGATGACCTGATCACCAAGGGTGTGACCGAGCCTTACCGCATGTTCACGAGCCGCGCCGAGTTCCGTCTGCAGCTGCGCGAGGACAACGCCGATATGCGCTTGACCGAAGCAGGGCGCAAGCTTGGCTTGGTCGACGACGCACGGTGGGACGCTTTCAGCCGCAAGCGTGATGCTGTTTCACGTGAAACAGAGCGTCTCAAGTCGATCTGGGTGAACCCGCGCAACCTGCCGGCCGCCGAGTCGGAGCGGGTGCTGGGCAAGGCCATCGACCATGAATACAACCTGGCCGACCTGCTGCGCCGGCCCGACGTGAGCTACGAAACGCTGATGTCGCTGGACGGCGGCAAGTACAACGCGCAGGTGGCGCTGAGCGAAACGGAGATCGAGCAGATCGAGATTTCGGCCAAATACTCAGGCTACATCGAACGCCAGCACGACGAGGTGGAGCGCGCGGCGCACTTCGAAAACCTCAAGCTTCCCGCCGACTTCGACTACGGCCAGGTCAAGGCGCTGAGTTTCGAGGTGCGGCAGAAGCTGGACAAGCACCGTCCCGAGACCTTGGGTTTGGCCTCACGTATCTCCGGTGTGACGCCAGCCGCCATTTCTTTGCTGATGATTCATCTGCGCAAGGGTGGCCACAAGGCCTTTGCCAGCGACACCGCCACCACGGAAGCAGCCACCGAGCCGCAGTCCGCGGAATGACGGCACCGATCGATACGCTGCGCGCAGGCGCGGCTGCGATGGGAGTCGCCCTGTCCGACAGCCAGGGCGAACGCCTCTTGGCTTACGGCACGCTGATGCTTAAGTGGAACAAGGTTTACAACCTCACGGCCTTGCGCGATCCGGCCAGCGTACTCACACATCACCTGCTCGACAGTCTCGCGGCCATCGCACCGCTGCAACGCGAGTGGGCAGGTAAGGGCAAGTTGCTCGATGTCGGCTCCGGCGGTGGTTTGCCCGGCGTGGTGATCGCCATCATGCGGCCCGACCTCGAGGTGAGCTGCCTCGATGCGGTCGCCAAGAAGGCGGCCTTTGTCCAGCAAGTGGCAGCCGAACTGGAACTGCCGAACCTTCGCGGACTGCACGCCCGAGTCGAATCCCTGGCTGGCAGCTACGAGGTCATCAGCTCGCGCGCCTTCGCATCGTTGCCAGACTTCTTCAACGGTTCGATGAATCTCCTCGCGCCCGGCGGCGTTTGGTTGGCCATGAAGGGCAAGGTGCCTAACGATGAACTTGCAATCTTGCCCAAGGGCGTCAAAGTGTTTCACGTGGAACAACTGACGGTTCCGGGCCTGGATGCCGAGCGTTGCATCGTTTGGGCGCGCAAGGACCTCGCCCAAATCAGCGACTGAATACGCAAAAGATGTGGCGGCACCGGTAAAAGCCGGTGTCGGGACAGTCTCTGTGACGGCGTGCTCGCTTAGACTCGATGCCTCCCTTCGGTCTCTCTTCCGACTCGCTTTTTCGAGGCAAAACCCATGTTCGGCATTGCTGACTACGGCGCATTCGTCGCCGCCATCGTCCTGTTTCTTCTGATTCCCGGTCCGGGCAATCTGGCGCTGATCACCTCGACCAGCAAGGGCGGCATCCGAGGCGGCCTGGCTGCGACGGCCGGCGTCATCATCGGCGACCAGTTTCTGCTGTGGGCGGCGGTGGCTGGCGTGTCGGCCGTGATGGCGGCTTACCCGGCCGCCTTCAAGGCTGTGCAGTGGCTGGGTGCTGCCTATCTGGCCTGGATGGGCATCAAGATGCTGCTGGCCAAGCCCGGTTCGGCACCCATCCTCAATATCAAGCCCAGCCATTTCATGCGCCAGGCGTTCACCATCACGCTGCTGAACCCAAAGGCGATCGTGTTCTACATGGCCTTCTTCCCGCTGTTCGTGGACCCGGCCCGGCACCAGGGCCTGATCACCTTCGGCGCAATGGCGGTGACCATCGCCGCGCTGACCTTCCTGTACGGCCTGACCTCCACGCTGCTCACGCATTTCCTGGCCGAGCGCATCCGCGCGAATCCCCGCATTTCCACTGTGCTCGAAAAGCTTGCCGGCAGTTTCCTGATCGCCTTCGGCGTCAAGCTCGCAATCTCGCGCTGATCGATCGATCCCCGGTACTCACATGGCCAAGATTTTCTGCATCGCCAACCAAAAGGGCGGCGTCGGCAAGACCACCACCACCGTCAATCTGGCCGCCGGCCTCGCCAAAGTCGGCCAGCGCGTGCTGATGATCGACCTCGACCCGCAGGGCAATGCCACCATGGGTTCGGGCATCGACAAGCGCCAGCTGGAGCTGACGGTGTACGACGTGCTGCTCGAATCGGCCTCGGTGTCCGAGGCCCGCGTCAAGGCGGACAAGCTGGTGGAGGGTGGTTGCGGCTACGACGTGCTGGGCGCCAACCGCGAACTGGCCGGCGCGGAAGTCGAGATGGTGGCACTCGATCGCCGAGAGAAGCGCCTGCGCACCGCGCTGGCCGCCGTCGGTGCCGAGTACGACTTCGTGCTGATCGACTGCCCGCCGAGCCTGAGTCTGTTGACGCTGAACGGCCTGTGCGCCGCCCACGGCGTGATCGTGCCGATGCAGTGCGAATACTTCGCGCTCGAAGGGCTGACCGACCTGGTCAACACCATCAAGCAGGTGCACGCCAACCTCAACAAGAACCTGCAGATCATCGGCTTGCTGCGCGTGATGTTCGATCCGCGCATCACGCTGCAGCAGCAAGTGAGCGAGCAGCTCAAGTCCCACTTCGGCGACAAGGTGTTCGACACGGTGATTCCGCGCAATGTGCGGCTGGCCGAGGCACCAAGCTACGGACTGCCGGGCGTGGTGTTCGATCCGGCCGCCCGCGGCAGCCAGGCCTTCATTGCCTTTGCCCAGGAGCTGATCGACAAGATGCCGCCCGCAAGCGCGTTTGCCTCGGGCGCGGTGGCGCCGCCGATCGCACCGGTCACGCGCATTGCGCCGGACCTGCCCATTCCCGACGACGTGATGGCGCCTGCTGTCGCGCCTGCATCCGATTCCACCAGTGAAAACAACGCCTGACGCATGCCACCGGCTGGCAATGCGCTATCGAGTTAGTAGCAAATGACAGATCCTCGCATCCTGCTGCTGCCAGGTTGGCAGAACAGCGGCCCCGGCCATTGGCAAACCCTGTGGGAGTCGGTCCACGGTGATCGCCGTGTCGAGCAGCACGATTGGATGCGACCGCTGCGCGGCGACTGGTCTGCGCGGCTCGAAGAAGAGGTGCTGGCCTCGCCCGGCCCGGTGGTTCTTGCGGCGCACAGCCTCGGCTGCATCCTCGTCGCGGCCTGGGCCGCGCATTCGCGCAACACGCACAAGGTGCGCGGTGCGCTGCTGGTGGCGCCTGGCGATGTGGAGCGCGATGACCTGCGCCAGCTGATTCCAGGCTGGGCACCGATCGTGCGCAAGCCGCTGCCGTTTCCGGCGGTGATGATCGCCGCCAACGACGACCCGTACTGCGAAGCCCCGCGCTCGCAGCAGCTCGCCAGGGATTGGGGGGTGCGCTTCATCGATGCCGGCCCGGGCGGCCACCTGAATGCTGAATCCGGCCTCGGCGACTGGCCTGAAGGCCGAAAGCTCCTGAACGAAATCTCGAAAGAAAAGAACTGATGGCGACCAAGAAACCCAAGGGCCTGGGCCGCGGCCTCGAGGCGCTGCTCGGCCCGACGGCCGCGCCTTCCGTCGACAACGGATTGAACGGCAACGTGGGCCCGGAAGAGGGCGGCGCGCCAAGGAACCCGAACACGCTGATGCTCGAGCAGATGGTTGCTGGCGTCTACCAGCCGCGCACGCGCATGGACGAAGGCGCGCTCTACGAGCTGGCAGAGAGCATCAAGGTGCAGGGCATCATGCAGCCGATCCTGGTGCGCCGGCTCGATGCCGAATCGGCTGCCACCAAGAACGCGGAATACGAAATCATTGCGGGCGAGCGCCGTTTTCGCGCCGCCAGGCTCGCGGGCCTCGACAGCGTGCCGGTGCTGGTGCGCGACGTGCCCAACGAGGCCGCGGCGGCGATGTCGCTGATCGAAAACATCCAGCGCGAAGACCTCAACCCACTCGAAGAAGCCCAAGGCCTGCAACGCCTTGTGAGCGAGTTTGGGCTCACTCACGAGCAAGCGGCGCAGGCGGTGGGCCGCTCGCGCAGCGCGGCCAGCAACCTGCTGCGCCTGCTGAACCTGGCCGAACCCGCACAGCAGATGCTGATGGCCGGCGACATCGACATGGGCCACGCCCGCGCACTGCTGTCGCTCGATCGCGGCACGCAGATCACGGCGGCCAACCAGATCGCCGCCAAGAAGATGTCGGTGCGCGAGGCCGAGTCGCTGGTGAAGAAGCTCGCGGCCGAGTTCACGCTCACGCCATCGCGGCGCAGCAACGACGGCGAGAAGTCGCGCGACCTGCAGCGGGTGGAAGAAGAACTGGCCGACCTGCTCACCGCCGAGGTCGAGGTGCGCATCAAGAAGCGCAGCAAGCGCGGCGGCCGTGTCGAGGAAAGCGGCGAGCTCGCCATCCACTTCGGCTCCATCGAGGCCCTCAACGGATTGATCGAACGCATCCGCCGAACGGCCTAGTGTTGTGAACCGAGGGGCTGGCGTTCGTTTGATTGATTCCTGCAATCCTTTGCGCGTATCCTCGACCGCTGTTTTTCCAACCCCAGATTTCTTGAATAAACGGAGGGAGTCCACCATGCTGTTCACCAAGTTCCCGCTCGCGGCCATCACCGTCGGCGCACTTCTCCTCACCGGTTGCGCGGCGACCGACATGCAGATGGGCAGCCAGTCGGCCAAGACCATGGCCACCGGCAGCGCCGCAGGCAGCGCCACCGCCGGCGAAAGCAGCCAGCTCGAGCGCTGCGAATCGCCGCTCGGCACGGTTTCGCTGATCGAAAACCAGAGCGCGGGCTGGTACACCATCCTTACCGGCGAATACCGCCTGCCGCCCACGGCCAACCTGCTGCGCCTGCTGGTGCAGCAATC